>JBAXTR010000386.1:0-1802 GCA_037130095.1 Methanomicrobiales archaeon | reverse complement strand
AATAATCGGTTCTCATTGGCTAAGGATCTTTCGGTCAACCGCGTAAGTCCTAACTCAGAATAAAAGCGAAGACGAGGGGATGAACCCTGGTCCCGGACTTACTGTTTCACGTGGTGCAGGAGATTGATCGCATTGATCATCGCCTCCGCGGAAGCGATGACGATATCATCACCTGATGCACTCGCATCAAAAATACGTCCGTGTTCGTCCTCTACAGCAATGGTAACATGGCCGATTGCATCAGATCCCCCGGAAATTGCTTCGATATTAAATTCCTTCAGGGTGATCCGTGCCGGGACAATACCGAGAATTGCATTCAGTGCGGCATCAACAGGACCACTCCCGACACTCGAGAAAACATGCTCAATGCCCTTCACTTTTGCACGGATACTCGCTGTCGGGATCGCGTGATTACCCGTCATGATCGCAAGATCATCGAGTTCAATCAGTTTCTCTCCATTCACTGAACCTGTGACGCTGTTTGCAATCTCGTAGAGGTCTCCATCGGTTACCCGCTTTCCTTTCGCAGAGATAAACTTGACCCGCTCTACAATCTCATCGAGCTGTTGATCATTCGGGTTTAGGTGAGCATCGGTCAGCATCTGCCTGACTGCATGTCGTCCCACATGCTTACCGAGGGTAAGTCTGCGGCGGTGCCCTACCATTTCCGGGGTCATGATCCCCGGTTCAAAGGTAGAGGAACACGCTATCACCCCATGGGAGTGGATACCACTTTCATGTGAGAATGCATTATCCCCGACCACCGGTTGGGTGGGTGGGACGCCAAACCCCCCATAGCGGGAGACGATTCTGGACGTTTCTACCAGTTTCTCAAGTTTAATACCCGTACCAATACCATAGATCGCTTCGAGGACCATTACGGTCTGTGCGAGGTCCGCGTTACCGGCACGCTCGCCGAGGCCATTTACGGTAACCTGGACCTGTGATGCCCCGGATTCTACTGCAGCAATGGTATTCCCCACGGCCAGGCCAAAATCGTTGTGGCAATGCACGTCAATCGGGCACACAACCTCAGTCGCAATTTTCCTCACAAGGACTTTCATTGCAGAGGGCGTGATTACACCCACGGTATCAGGGACATTGATCACCGTTGCTCCCGCCTCTGCTGCCACCTGGAAGACCTTGACGAGGTAGTCCCAGTCAGTCCTTGTGGCATCCATTGCAGAGAACATGCACAGGTCACTATGGTCTCGTACGTAACCGACAATCTCCCGGGTGATGTCAAGCACTTCTTCAGCACTTTTATGGATCGTATGGGCACGCTGGACTTCTGATGTCGGGATAAAAACATGGACCATGTCCACATCGCAATCCAGGCAGATATCAACGTCCTCTTTTTTTGACCGCGCAAGGCCGCATATCCTCGAGTCAAGCCCAAGGTCCGCTATTGCTTTTACTGTTTGTCGTTCAGCGTCTGAAGATGCAGGAAACCCAGCTTCAATGGTATGGACACCAATTGAGGAAAGCTGCCGGGCTATCTCGAGTTTTTGATCAAACTTGAATGAGAGACCGGGTGTCTGTTCACCATCGCGTAGCGTGGTATCAAAAACAGCAATTTTTTTAGTCGCATAGCTATCGACAAAGAAGACAATTCCCCGCAGGGGCCGTTCGTTCTGTCATATTTTATTATTGGATAACTCCTGGTATAAAATGAATCCTAAAAACGTTCCAAAATATTGCTATTCATATCGATACGTTTAATACAAATATTTCCCCTATATTATGAGCGCAAGACCCCGCCTTAACTCAGCCTGGTAGAGTGCGCGGCTGTAGTATGGTTT
>JBAXTR010000385.1:0-1803 GCA_037130095.1 Methanomicrobiales archaeon | reverse complement strand
AACTGAGATTTGGCACCGAGCTGCTGAAACGGGGTTTCGCATCCATGCAGAAGGGAGGAGTAATCATGGATGTCGTAAACGCCGAGCAGGCAACGATTGCGGAAGAGACCGGTGCAGTCGCAGTGATGGCACTGGAGCGGGTGCCTGCTGACATCAGGAAGGCGGGAGGCGTCGCCAGGATGGCAGACCCCGAGATCGTGATGTCAATAATTGATGCCGTATCCATCCCGGTTATGGGAAAGGTCAGGATTGGTCATTTTGTGGAGGCCCAGGTACTTGAGTACCTTGGTGTTGACATGATAGACGAAAGCGAGGTCCTGACCCCGGCAGATGAACAATACCATATCGATAAAACAAAATTTAAAGTCCCGTTTGTCTGCGGTGCACGAAACCTCGGGGAAGCCCTCAGGCGAATTAACGAGGGTGCCGCCATGATAAGGACAAAAGGGGAAGCAGGGACCGGGAACATCGTCGAAGCCGTCCGCCATATGCGTGCGATCATGGGCGAGATCCGTATGCTGAAAGGGATGGATACCCAGGAGCAGATTGATTTTGCACGCGATATTGAGGCACCGGCGGAACTGGTTATAGAATGTGCACGAATGGGAAGACTCCCGGTCGTGAATTTCTCAGCCGGGGGAGTAGCCACACCATCAGACGCGGCACTCATGATGCAACTCGGGGCAGATGGGGTCTTTGTCGGCTCCGGGATCTTCAAGTCCTCGAACCCGAAGATAATGGCGAAGGCAATCGTTGAAGCGGTGAACAACTTCGATAACCCTGAAAAAATTGCAAAGGCCAGCCGCGGACTCGGGGATGCCATGCCAGGACTTGATATCCATACGTTACCGGAAGACCAGGTACTTCAGTACCGTGGCCGGTAACAAGGCTTTTTTTAATGGAACATTTTCATCGTATAATGGCATTCCTAAACGGAAGGTTTCAAGGTTCAAGAACTGTAAACGGGTGACGATATGGGGTATAGGATCGGGGTCCTCGCTCTCCAGGGGGCTGTCAGCGAACATATTGATGCATTCAGGCTCGCATTGGATTCGATGAATCCCGGTGGGCAATCATCGGTTATACCCGTCCGTCGTGCTGACGAAATCCCTCATCTCGATGGTCTTGTGATTCCGGGTGGTGAATCTACCACCATTTCCCGGCTGATTGACAAAAACCAGATGAGGAAACCGATTGAAGAATTTGAAGGGGGTATTTTTGCGACCTGTGCAGGCATGGTCCTCATGGCAACAGAGGTTGATGATTCGAGGATACAGACACTCGGGCTGATTGAAATGAAAGTTGAAAGAAATGCGTTCGGGCGGCAGAAAGAATCCTTTGAGACAGACCTTGAGATAACCGGGTTTGATACACCCTACCATGCAATTTTTATTAGGGCACCTCTTGTTACGAGTTGCGGACGAGGAGTAGAGGCCATTTCAAAAATCGACAAGGGAATAGTTGCCGTTCACAAAGACCAACACTATGCCTTTGCGTTTCACCCCGAGCTTAGCGTGGACCCCCGGATTCATGTCCGTTTCATCAGGGGACTGAATGTTTAATCGCGGTATTATTCTTCAACTGACAAATCTGTTTTTTGCCGCTAATAAAAAAGCCATAGAACGGGATTCTCAAGGACAAGAACCCCTCGTTCTATCAAGATCGCTATTAATCTTTTCTTTGACTCACTAAACGATCAATCTTAACGTTCAACATTATCCGTATCGATCAACCCATCTTTCATGTAAATAATCCGGTCAAAATACGTTTTATGCCACTCTTCATGTGAGACCATGACAATAG
>JBAXTR010000384.1:0-1818 GCA_037130095.1 Methanomicrobiales archaeon | reverse complement strand
CCCGGATGGGGGCCTGCGCTGGATTGGAGCCGCAGGCAGCACATCCTACAATGATCAAGGTGAACCGCTGCGCATGAGTGGGATATGTATTGATATCTCCGAGCGTAAGCAGGCGGAAGAAGCATTGTGGGAGAGCGAAGCACGGTATCGTCTTCTCGCAGATAACGCAACCGATGTGATCTGGACTCTCGACCTGGATGGTACTTTTACCTACGTCAGCCCTTCGATCTTCCAACTCAGGGGATATACCCAGGAAGAGGTGATGCACCAGTCGTTACACGAGGTAATATCAGAAGGGTCGGTTGCTATCGTGGAGGAAACGATAAGGCAGACGTTGGAGGATGCTAAATCGGGTATCATTCCTGCCCCGAAGGTGACCGATGTTGAGCAGCCCTGCAACGATGGATCATCTGTATGGACTGAGGTTGTCTCCCGGCTGTTAGTTGATGAGAACGGGAACCCTGCAGGATTTATCGGTATCAGCCGTAACATCACCGAACGCAGGCGTGCAGGAGAGGAACTTTTAAGGAAAAACGAAGAACTGAATGCCTCATATGAACAAATCGCTGCGACCGAAGAGGAACTACGTAATAATCTGGATGAACTGGCCAGACACGAACAGGCACTGCGGGAGAGCGAGGCCAGTCTCCGTGCAATTCTCGATGCAACGCCGTTCCCCGTTGCCCTGGTCGATCTCCAGGATAACAACATTAATTTCTGGAGCCATAGCGCCCTCACCCTTTTTGGGCATAGTGCTCCCACCACCCCTGAGTGGTATCAGCTGGCATACCCGGATCCCGGTTACCGGCAGGAGGTGATTGACCGGTGGAAACCGTACCTGGAACAGGCGAAACTCTCTGGCCAACCGGTCAACACTGGAAAATACCGGGTTACCTGCCGCGATGGAACGGTCCGCATCTGCGAGCTGTACGCCACGTTTCTGGCAGACAAACTTGTTGTCACGTTCAATGATGTCACTGAACGTAAACAGGCAGAAGAGGCACTCGGTGCGAGAGAAGAACAATACCGCACCCTTCTTGATTCTGCAGGGATCGGGATAGCGTACTGGAGTTATGACGGTGTCCTCCTCCATATGAACCGCCAGGGTTGTCTGAATATGGGACTCGATGACTGTAGGAAGATTATCGGAAAAAATATCCGGGACCTTTTCCCGTCGGGCCTAGACAATGAGTATTTTCTCAAACGGATTAGGGACATGCAGTATTCTGAAACTAATACTCATTACGAAGATGAAGTTCCTATGCCCGCCGGCCGGAGATGGTTCCTCTCTACATACTCCAATGTCAAAGATGATAAAGGAACAAAGACCGGTGTCCAGATCCTGTCCTTGGACATTACTGAAAGAAAAATGGCAGAGGAAAGGCTCCGGGAGAGTGAGGCGAGATTCCGGATGCTTTCCGAAGCTGCTTTTGAAGGTATCATGATTCACGACAATGGTGTCATCGTAGACTCCAACCCACGGTTTGCTGAAATGTTCGGTTACACACCAGAAGAGATAGTCGGCCGCAATGGGTTTGAATTTATGCTCACTTCTGACTCCCTGGATGCCATCTCCAAATGGAGAGAGTCAGGATTGATAGGATCGATTGATGTTACCGGTATCAGGAAGGACGGCAGCTTGTTCTACGGCGAGACCACCTCCGGCTCCGTACTCTGGCAGGGAAAACAGCATGCGATCGTCAAGATGCGGGACATCACCGAGCGCAAACTGAGGGAGGAGACCCATGCATTCCTTGTTCAGTGCGGTTACCCTGGTTCCGGGGAAGATTTCTTTAATTCACTGGCCCGGTACCTTGC
>JBAXTR010000383.1:0-1821 GCA_037130095.1 Methanomicrobiales archaeon | reverse complement strand
GCTACAACGTATGCTTCACCACACCGTTTTGCTTCGTCGTAACACCCGCGTAACCCGATTGGATTTACATCCCCGTGACAGGTCTCGGGGGTCGGAATAATATCAGGATTACCATACACTTCACTGGTGGAGGTATAGACGATCCGTGCATGATGTTTCTTCGCAATCCCAAGTGCTACAATAACACCCATCGTATTCGCCTTGAGGATCTGAATGGGGAAATGTTCAAATTCAAACGGCGAGGCACGGCTTGCCATGTGAAAAACATATTCAAGCGGCGTATCGATAGCAATAGGTAGGGTAATATCATGCTCGATAAAACGGAACCGCTCATTTTTCATCAGGGGCTGGATATTGATCAGCTGTCCGCTGGTAAAATTGTCGATGCAGGTAACCTGTGCCCCTGACATAATGAGGGTTTCACACAGCCATGAGCCGAGAAATCCCGCACCCCCGGTGACCAATACGCGGGTGTCTTCAAAGGAGATATCACCGAGGTTTTCTTGTATCACGTTAAGTTCTTCGGGGGAGTCAAATGTCATTGGCCAATCACCGTTGTAATAGTTGGGTTAAAAATAATTGAATCTCATCGGCAAATTCTTCGCGTTCAAGCGTGAGTTCAATGCTGGACTTCATCCAACCCAGCTTGTCTCCGATATCGTAACGCCTGCAGTTAGTAACAAGTCCCAGTGGTTTGTCCAATTTGCGGAGTGCATCGGTGAGCTGGAGTTCTCCGCCATATCCCGAAGGTATCTCATGCAATAACGGGAATACTTCCGGGGTAAGGATATACCGCCCGATCGCACCAAGGTCAGAAGGTGCATTCTCCGGGGTCGGTTTTTCTACGATATCGGTGATCTCATACACACCGGTCGCAATTTCCCTGCCGTCAATGATCCCGTAATCCTTTATCTTCTTCTCCGGAACAGGCTCAACGGCAATAATTGGCCGGTGATAACGGTCGAAAGCGTCCATCATCTGGCGTGTACACGGGCCGGAATCTTTTGGGGAGATACAGATCGTATCCCCGAGAAGGACCGCAAATGGTTCACCGTCACAGTGACGTTCGGCATGCAGGATCGCATCGCCAAGACCTTTCTGCTCCCGCTGGCGGATGAAATGAATGTCCGGAAAATCCGAAAGTGTGTTCAACGCATCAGAAAAAGGATTTTTTTCACGGTTATTGAACTTGTCTTCCAGTTCGATACACCTGTCGAAATGGTCCTCTATTGCTCGCTTGTTTCGCCCGGTGATGATCAGGATGTCTTCAATACCGGAAAGGATCGCCTCTTCCACGACGTACTGGATAACCGGTTTATCAACAACCGGAAGCATCTCCTTGGGCTGGGCTTTAGTAATCGGCAAAAATCGTGTGCCAAGTCCGGCTGCAGGGATCACTACTTTGCGTATCCCCTGTACGGGTTTCATTCAGACCACCAGATAATGATCATTACACTACCCTGCTCTACCAGCATATTCCTTCAACCCCTTTATGAGTTAGTATCCGACGTCCTTCTATTATGATCATTCGTGCCATCAGGTCAAATTCCTTATCCAATAGAGAAAACTCCGGCCACTCGGTCATCACCAGGCAACCATCTGCACCGCGGAGTATATCAGCTGCAGATGAACAATATTCAATAGAAGGAAATACCCGCTGCATATTGGGCATCGCCATTGGGTCGTACGCTGCAATGGAAGCCCCTTTCTCTAATAACTCACGAATTACCGGGATCGCCCGTGAATCGCGGATGTCATCAGTATTATCCTTGAATGCAAGACCGAGCACGGCAATTCTCTTGCCGGATAGATTGCCAAGCC
>JBAXTR010000382.1:0-1830 GCA_037130095.1 Methanomicrobiales archaeon | reverse complement strand
CCGGGAATTCGGGTCCGGTGAACCTATCCTGATGCTCATAGGATATGGTGAAACGATGGATACATGGAACGAGACTTTCATTGGTATCCTCGCCTCGAAATACCATGTCTATACCTACGACCACCGGGGGATGGGATATAGCAGTGATAATAATGAAACGCCTTCTATTCGCCTGTATGCAGATGATGCTGCTGCACTGATGCCTGCCCTCGGCTATGAAAGCATGAATGTATATGGCGTATCGATGGGCTCTACGGTCTCCCAGCAGCTGGTTATCGATCACCCTGAACGCGTAAGAAAACTGGCCCTGGATTCTGTGACCTACAGTATCCGGATCCCGGAAACCAAATTATTGTATGATATTATTGTTCTATCTGGTCTGGATCCAAACCAGACCAAAGGCGTTCACCAGGAGGCACAGGCAAACCTCGCCTGGAGCGGGTCCTGGGACCATCTTTCAGGAATCAACAAGAGTGTCATGCTCGTCGTGGGTACCGCGGACGTAATGACACCGCAGGCGGTAACCGTCCAGATGGCCGGGCAGATTAACGGATCGTGGCTCGTGCGGTTCAAAGACCTCCCGCATATCGGGTCCAGGAGTGCACCGGTCGAGTACGGGGCGAATGCACTTGCATTCCTCGAAAATCGCGAGGCACCGCCGTATACTATATAGGTGTGCGTTTGATGGAAAAGGTGACTGATAAGCAGACGATGAGGCCATACCGGAATGTACCCGGGAGCTGTAAAGGAATCCCCTCAATTTTTACATCACAGGTGCGTTTCCTGGGGTGGGACTTATTGTGCCCGGCCGTGGCCGTGTGGCGGCAGCTTCAATATATCCCTGTCCCTTGCGGGCCTCGTTATTTTCACCTTCCCTTTCGAGCTTAGCAAGGTTATCTAAAAAAACAGGTGGCACACCTCTTACTGCAGAGGGAAGAACCACGAATTGGTAACAGTATCGGATTTCCAAGTTATGCAATGCCCGCCGGGATCAACGTGCCCGCGGTCGATGTGGTTTAAGCCTTCGGCCGGTTGCACCGCGATCATAGGCCCCTTGGTATGCCGGGCGATCGACAATTTGTGAATGGTGTAAGGGCTACGAAAAAAGGGAGGATGCAGCCCCTGCCCAGGAACTCCTTTCACTTCACCGTGAAAAGGTACCTGTCAAGCCAGCCAAGCTCTTCCTCTATTTTTCTCGCCTGCGTATCAGGGGTATTCATATGATGTGGCTGGCCCGGGAAGATGATGAACCGGACGGGCGCCGTGCTCCCCTGCTTGTATGCCCGGTAGGTGATCCAGGCGCTCGCGGGCTCCACCTGGACGTCGGCCGTCCCGATCATCATCAGAAGTGGTGTCCTGACCGATTTTGCCTGGTAGATTGGCACGATCGGCAGGAATGACTGAGGGTCCTGGTAGGGACTCTGGTTGTAATACATCTCGTCCATCACGATACCGTTCGTCGTGGCGACCTCTGAGTTGTCGTCCGCGGTCCCTGCCCCTGCGACAGCTGCCTTCAGTTTCTGGTCCTTCGTGATAAGTGCGAGCGCAAGTATCCCGCCGTTCGACCAGCCGGTAATCCCGACCCGCGAACGGTTGATGATGCCCTTCCCGGTAAGGTAACCGATCCCGGTCTCGATGTCCTCTACCGGCAGGTCATAGTAGTGCCCGCCTTCGATGGACCGTGCAAAGGGATAACCGAAATTCGTGCTCCCGTGATAGTTCACCGAAAGGGTTACTGCACCACGGGATGTGAACAGGTGATACGGGAATTCCCAGGTGTCCCGCCAGCTGTCAAAGTCCGCGTAATTCGGGCCGCCATGGATCACGAGG
>JBAXTR010000381.1:0-1837 GCA_037130095.1 Methanomicrobiales archaeon | reverse complement strand
GACTTTCCTCAGCAGCATAAAGCCACCGTCGGCCGCACTCTCCCTCTCATATTATAATGGGGAGAGCGCATTATTTACTCTTAATGGATGTGCTCACTACTGATGAAGGTATGACGGCTGTGAAAATGGCCCGGAATACAATAGAGGCGGTCGTCCGCGGCAGCCCTGTCCCTTCAGCCAGTCTACCACCGGTATTCTCCGAAAAACGGGGTGTATTTGTGACAATTACCCGTTCCGGCGAGTTGAGGGGGTGTATCGGGTATCCCTATCCTGTATTACCACTCAGCGAGGCGGTACCCTCAGCTGCAACCGGTGCAGCGCTCGAGGACCCGCGTTTCCCTCCGTTGACCATACCCGAACTGCGTCAGATCAGGATTGAAGTGACGGTACTCACACCGCCACAACCGGTTGATGTAAACCCTGAACAGCGTCCAGGTGCGGTTATGATCGGGAAACACGGGCTTATTGCACGAAGTGGAGGGCGGAGCGGGCTCCTGTTACCGCAGGTCGCAACTGAATATTCATGGAGTCCTGAAGAGTTCCTAACCCATACCTGCATAAAAGCCGGACTGCCAGCCAATTGCTGGAAACGACTCGATACCGAGATCCTCACGTTTGAAGGGCAGATTTTCCACGAGCAGGTCTCCTGATGTCAATCTCTTTTGAAATACTTGAAGAGGATATTTTTGGCCGCACCGGGCGGTTGAAAGTCGGCGAAAAAGTACTGAAAACCCCGGCACTCCTCCCCGTGGTAAACCCCCACCTGCCCCTGATCACCCCCGCCGAAATGAAATCGCTTGGAGCCGACGCCCTGATCACCAATGCGTACATCTTCTACCGGAGTAAGGAGTTCCGCGAACCTGCCCTGGCAAGGGGCCTCCACGATGTCCTGGGATTTGACGGGATAATCATGACCGATTCCGGGTCGTTCCAGCTCTCGGTATACGGGGATGTTGAGGTTTCCAATTCCGATACGCTTCTTTTCCAACGTTCTATAGGGAGTGACATCATTGTCCCGCTGGATATCCCTACACATCCTGATACTCCAAGGGACCAGACGGAAAAAGAACTGGGAATCACCATGGAGAGACTCCGTGAAGCCGGAGAAATTCTCGGTTCAGGTGCCCCTCTTGCAGCACCTATCCAGGGGGGTTCATTCCCTGACCTGCGGGAACAAGCCGGGCGAATGGCCGGGGAGATGGGGTTTACGTTCACCCCGATTGGAGCGGTTGTTCCGTTGATGGAATCATACCGTTACGAAGACCTCGTCCGTGTTGTCATGGCGGCAAAATCAGGCCTCCCTTCTTCCGCATGTGTTCACCTGTTCGGGGCAGGTCACCCGGTGATGTTTGCTCTCGCAGTGGCAATGGGTTGTGACCTCTTTGACTCCGCTGCATATGCCCTGTATGCCAAAGAGGGGCGCTATCTTACCACGCACGGGAGTAAAAAACTGGCTGAACTGTCTGAACTACCCTGCAGTTGTGAAGTGTGCAGGGGTCATTCTGCCGACGAAATGAGGAAGTCTCCTGAAAAAATCCGGCTTCTTGCGCGGCATAACCTGATTGTGACCCTTACGGAAATCTCCCGGATCCGACAGGCAATTTCAGATGGTGTCCTCTGGGAGCTTGTGGATGAACGATGCAGGAGTCATCCGCAGTTACTCCGTGGATACCGGACGTTACTTACCTATGCCGAAGAACTTGCTACACGTGACCGGATATCAAAACGCCGGTTTTTCTACCGGGGTGACGAAAGTTGCCGGCGGACAGAGGTACTACGGTACCAGATGATGATCCCGAGGTTTTCCGTTGGCCCGAAGGTACTAGTTACCTTTGAC
>JBAXTR010000380.1:0-1854 GCA_037130095.1 Methanomicrobiales archaeon | reverse complement strand
ATCATCCCTGCGATGATCACCTGAACCTGCCCATAGTTATAGGAGTACATTATAAGGTAGCCTAACCCGGATGAGGTTCCAGGAAGCATCTCCGCTGCGACAACAGACATCCATGCGATTCCAAACCCGACACGCAGCCCGGTCCAGATCGTTGGAGCCGCAGCCGGAATTATTACCTTGTAGAGAAGTTGCAGTTCGCTAGTTCCGAATATGTATGCGGTCTCGATCCATGTCCTGCTTACCCGTCTTACCCCATCGATTGTGTTCAAGAGAACCGGAAAGAATGCCCCGATAAAGATGATGAACAGGATGGATGCAAGACCAATCTTGAACCATGCAAGAGCGAGAGGTATCCACGCAATCGGCGGGATTGGACGGAGAATCTGGATAATCGAATCGAAAAAATCATTTGCAATTTCAAGGTGACCCATCAGGATTCCGAGAGGGACCGCAACCAGAACACCGATAGCAAATCCTAAAACGACCCGCATCAGGCTCGTCATTCCATTTTCAAGGAGACTACCGCTGCCTAAAATATTAACGGTTGGATGGATCAGTACTGCAACAACTGAATCAACACGGGGGAGAATAAACTCGTTATTGACCAGTACCGCAAGAACCTGCCAGACTAAAATAAGGAGGATGGGAAGTACAAATTTCAGGTACCTTTTCATTTAGATTCTGTCACCGCCACTCCACTGTCTTTTAGCGCATATTTCAGCTGGATATCCTGAATGGAACCCTGCGGAACAGCGATCTTGACCGGGTTGCCTTCGATAGATCGTTGTTTAACCAGTGCGATAAAACTATTCCAGTCGGATACCGGGTATTTTGCGGATACCACGAGAGCTGAACCTTCTGTATGTAATGGGAAGAGAATCTTTATAGGCGTTCCTTTATCAATTGCAGATATCGTTGGTGGAGTGCCTGCCACTGCAAAATCAATGGTGTTTGATCCCATAATGGTCATGAGCTGGGCTCCGGTTTCTCCCTTGACCAGTTTCACATCCGCCACTTTCTGGTTGTTTACAATTAGATCCGCTTTTTCAACCTTCCCACTTGCATCAGTCTGAGGCTTGAGTGCGAACCCGTAATTGTCCTGGAAATATTTCCAGTCTCTTATCGCGACAAAGAGTGGAGCATCGTGATCTGACATGAGATATCCAATGGAGATCATCTTAGTGGTATCCGGTGGGGTGACAAATGTCTTTGTCTGGAGCATCGCTTTGCCCTTCTCAAGCGGACCAAAGTTATACAGGAGCGCCCTCGATTTTTCGGTTGAGGACGTGTTTAATTTGCCCGTGATGAACCCGATATTCTTTAATGCCCCGATAAACTGGTCGTTACTTTCCAGCCACTCTTTTGAGGGATCATTGGTGAATGTAATGGTGGGAATGGAAGCCCTCTCGACATCCAGTGATTTAACGGTTATATTTCCGTATTTGAGGTCGCTGTTCCCGAAAATCCAGTCAGCACTGATCTGTGCCGCACGGTCCGGATTATTCGTTGTATAATTTGTTGCTTCGATAAGGATTGCAGAAAGAACATTCGCCAGTTCGGGATTTGCCGCCAGTACATCATCCCGTGCGACAAGGCTGTCACAGGAATGATCTTCCCAGATACCGGGAGGTGGGAGATTCTGAGAATACGAGACAATTTTTGCAATGCCGCTCTTGTCACCAACTGCAACGAAGGGTTGCCATGCGATATACCCGTCAATCTGGTCTGTCGCAAGCAACTGGGGCATCTGCCCCACACTCGAATACAGGATAGTGACCTGAGGTTCTGCCGTTTTCGGCTGCGTGCAGCCGGCAGTGATCAGTAAAAGGGCAATAGCGATGAGCGCAATTACCG
>JBAXTR010000038.1:0-12299 GCA_037130095.1 Methanomicrobiales archaeon | reverse complement strand
CCAGGCTGGTACGAAAAGGGGGTGGAACCCCGTGACAGGCAATGAACCATGGCTGATATATGAGGTCCCCGGCAGTAGCCAGGCAACAGTTGTTACAAAACCAGCGGTTATTGCAGCCCTGTTGAAGAAAGCAGCACACCCGCTTATCGTGGTGGCCCATTATGCAGACGTTCCTGCAAACGTTCCCGGTAGTCCGGTTGAGATCATTATCCGGATTGCAGATGCCGGTAAAACCCCTGTTATCACAACGCCATCCACAGCCCCGGCATTCAGAAAAAGGGGTTTTAACCCGGCGGCGACACTATCAATAATGGAAATCGGATCAAGACTGAACGATCCGGAGTGGATCCCCGGCGAGAACCACCAGCACCCTGACCTCGTCCTGTTTATCGGTTTCCCCTATAGCATGGGATGGCTGCTCCAGTCGGGACTGAAATCGTTCGCTCCGAAAGGCATGCGTTTTATTTCAATCGACCAGCGGTACCAGCCACATTGCAACCTGTCATTTCCAAACCTCAGCAGGGAAGAATGGATAACACAGCTGAATGCTATTGCGGATGAGGTCAGCTGCACATGACAACTGAAGGCATGTTCTCCGATATCCCGGTCGAGATCGGGGTTGTTTATGAAGGGGAACGGGTACGGAAACAGGGGATGCATGTTGAGCTCGGGGGCCCCCACGTAAAAGAAAAATTTGAGATCCTCAGGGTGAAAAGTCCTGATGAGGTCTATGACGGCGAGGTGAAAGTGCTCGGCCCCGATCTTTCTGAGATGGCGATCGGTGGATCGATCCCCTATGGTATATGCGTGGAGGTTGCCGGTGCCCAGCTCGAATCAGACATGGAGGCGGTCATGGAACGTCGTATCCATGACTTCTGTAACTGGATCGAGGGGTTCATGCACCTGAACCAGAGGGATGGGATCTGGCTTCGGGTTGATAAAAGATCTGTTGCCAAAGGACTAACCCTCATCCATGTGGGGACGGTACTGATCAGGCTTTTCCGGAGTGCTCTTCCGATTATTGAGCGGATCAGCGTGACGATAATCACCGATCCGGCACTCGTGCACCGCTGGCATGCCATGGCGGTCCAGACGTACGAAGAACGTGATGCGAGGACGCGTGGTATGACCGATGAGGACGTGGATGTCTTTTACGGATGTTCCCTCTGCCAGTCCTTTGCACCATCCCATGTCTGTGTAATCACCCCGGAACGGTATGCCAACTGCGGGGCGATCAGCTGGCTCGACGGGAGGGCGGCCTCACGCGTTGACCCGAGAGGGCCGATTTACGAGATCCAGAAAGGGGTCTGCATTGACCCGGAAACAGGGGAATATGAAGGGGTAAACCATGTTGTCAAGGAGAAATCCCTGTCTGATGTGTCAAGAGTCCAGCTGTATACGGCATTTGGCTATCCCCATACATCGTGTGGTTGTTTTGAATGCACCACCTTTTATGTCCCAGAATGTGATGGTCTTGGGATTGTAAACCGGGACTTCCGTGGGGTTACCCCGACGGGACTAAGTTTCGGTTCCATTGCAGACTCAACAGGGGGCGGAAGACAGGTGGATGGCTTCCATGGTCTTTCTTTTGAATACATGAGGTCTCCCCGGTTTTTAAGGGCAAGTGGCGGATGGGAGCGGATTGTATGGATGCCTTCAGATGTACGGGAAAAACTCAGGGAATATATCCCCGGTGACCTGTACGACCAGATAGCAACCGAGAAAGATGTAACGTCCGTTGATGAAATGACGGCCTTTCTCCGGGAACATCGTCATCCCATTCTTTCCAGGATGGCTGCCGCCGAGCTAATTTCCCCTGATATTACCGGACCTGTTTCCGACAGTACCCGGGCCACTCATGAGGGGCATTCCCTGTCACCAGGTCACGGGGCCGGCGTATCAATAACGTTTCATAATATCCGCCTCCATGCGGACCGCGTTTTTATAAGAAAGGGGAGGAAATAAATGGAAAGCGGACAGGATGCATTAATCCGGAGCCTGATAAAACTCCTTGCTGGGGATGGGGAATTAGAGCTGGAAGGGGTCACCCTTACGGCAAAGGAGCTGACCCTTTCCTTATCGGATCTTTCCGGGTTCCCGGCCGTTGCCGGTCTGGTAACGGTACCGGCCCCGATGGCCGGGCTTGTGGATATCGGGTACACACCTCCGGCCCGATCATACCCGGGAAAGATACGGGAAGTTATTCTCGGCTCAACAAGAGGGGACGGTGGGAGCCGTGTAAAATCGGTGACAATCGGGGGGGCATCGACACCACCATTTCACTTGTTTGAAGGGACCGACCCGCATTCACCCGTAGTTGCCGGTAGTGTGTTCGATATTGTCCCACCACTCCCGGGGCCAGTCAGAGAGTCATTCGGGGACGCTCTTGAGGATCCCTGCGCATGGGCCAAGGCCTGGGTTGACCGTTATGGCGCTGACTTAATTGACCTTGACCTGATTAGTACAGACCCGTACCTCAAGGATACGCCCGTGAAACGTGCAGTCAGCCTCGTGGAAGACCTCCTCCAGGCCGTGGATGTGCCACTCATAATCGGGGGGTCGGGAAATCCCGAAAAAGATGCAAAACTCCTCCCGAAAGTAGCTGAAGTGTGTGCCGGGGAGCGGATCCTGCTCTCATCTGCCACCATGAACATGTGGGAACCGGTTGCAAAGGCGGCCCAGGAATTTAACCATGTTGTACTCGCCTGGAGCCCGATTGATATTAACCAGGCCAAGGAGCTGAACAGGAAACTGATGGGGTACCTCCCCCCCGACCAGATCGTCATGGACCCTACATCCGCGGCGCTTGGGTACGGTCTTGAGTACTCGTTCTCAGTGATGGAGCGCATCCGGTATGCCGGCCTGATGGGCGATCGGGAGTTGCAGTGCCCGATGGCCTCGGGGACTGCAAATTCGTGGGGTGCCCGCGAGGCCTGGAAACGTGATGCAGAACTCGGGCCCCGCGAGTACCGGGGGCCATTATGGGAGACAACCGGGGCCCTTGCATTCCTGCTCGCCGGTATAGACCTGTTTATCATGCTACATCCCGGCGGGGCAAGGACCATCGAGGACATTGTCGGATGGCTTGCGGATGGAATAAACCCCCCGACATTCCCTGACTTCATCGGGGTGGGGCGTTAGGAGGGACAAGATGACGAAAAAGAAACTAGGCCCGATGAATCTATACCCGCTCCTGCCCCGCACCAACTGTGGCGAGTGCCTCCCGAAAACATGCATGGGATTCGCGGTACAGCTCTGTGAGCGGGGCTTATCACTGTCCCAGTGTCCCCCTCTTTCAGATCCCAAGTTCCAGGCCAACCTTGAAAAGCTTGAGACGCTCCTCGCACCGCCGGTAAAAGAGATCGTGATCGGACAGGGTGAACGGGAGATCAAGGTCGGGGGCCAGCTTGTCATGCACCGGCACGAGCTCCGCTACTTCAACAAGACTGCGATATTCACCACGGTCGATGACTCGATGGCCGCAGAAGAGATTGCCAGCCATGTCAGGGAAACCAGTTCGTTTTCCTACCCCTATATCGGTCACACCCTGAGGCTTGATGGTATCACCATCCGCTCACGTTCCGGTGATGCCGAAAAATTCAGAAAAACGGTGGAGATTGTAACAGGTCTGACGGATATGCCACTGGTCCTCTGGTCAACAGACCCTGCCATTATATCAGCCGGACTTGAGGTGGCAGGGGACCGGAGACCACTCGTTTACGCTGCAGATGAATCGAACTGGGAGGATATGGCTGAACTGGCCAGCCGTTCCGGGTGCTCCCTTGCGGTCCACGCAGACGGCAATGTCGGTACGATACGGTCGCTTATCTCTGCAATTTCAGACAGGGGGGTTAAGAATCTCCTCATAGATCCAGGGTGTGGATTCGGGGAGGCACTCCCAAAATCCCTCGATAACATGACCATGATCAGGACTTCAGCAATCTCAGGGGATGATTCCCTCCTTGGACATCCCCTGATCGGGACCCCGGTGACCCTTTGGGACCAGGGGAATTCACTTCCGGATGAATCAATCCGCTGGATGGAGTCCTGCCTTGCATCAATGATGACGGTCCGTTATGCCGATCTGGTGATCATCAGGGACTCCTCCATGTGGTCGACACTTCCCCTGGTCGTACTCATCAATAACCTATACAATGACCCGCGGAAACCGGTGAGTGTTGAGCCCGGACTCCGGGTCTTTGGGACACCTGACCCGGTGACAAGTCCGGTATTGATTACCTCGAACTTTGCACTGACCTATTACACGGTCCTCTCAGATATTGAAAAACTCAATTGTTACCTCCTGGTGGCAGATACAGAGGGCCTTTCTGTTGACTCAGCCGTTGCAGGAAGAAAACTCAACGCCCAGAAAGTTGCGGACATCATTACATCATCGGGAATTTCAGAAAAAGTCACCCACCGGACTCTTATTATCCCGGGCCTGGCTGCACGACTGAAAGGTGATATTGAAGATGCTATTAAATGGGACGTGATGGTCGGCCCGCGGGACTCCGCGGGAATTCCTGCATACCTCAAGGAGAAATGGGAAGGGGTCGATCATAAACCCGGGTGGAGTTACCGCTAAGAGTTTGCCACCCGTTTTCCATGTCCCGGAAAAGGCCACAATTGTTCCTTGGATGGCAGGAACCCGTGGTCAGTCCGAAAGGACTTTTTGGACTGCGGAAAAAACACCTCAGGTAATGTTTCCTGGTAACCCGGGTATCATGCTGCTGCAACATATGGGATGTATCCTGCTGATGAACAACCGCACCGCATTTTTTATTGTTACCCGTGCTGCAGAATATGAAAGGTTCTCACATGGCGGATGATCCAACCCTGGAAGATACACTTCCCTACCTGGTCAGCATTCTTCTTGATTTCAAAGGCGCGAAAATCAGGGAGTTCTGCCAGTCAAAACTTGACAGCGGTTCTGATCCCTTTACAATTTTTGGTGAACTCCAGCATGGCCTTGAAGAAATTGGACGAGGCTATGAAGACTCCCGGTTCCGGAGATATTTCAATTCCGACCTGATTGTTTCAGGCAGGAACATGAAACGGGCCATAGAGATGTTAAAACCCCTTCTCCCACCCCGGAAAGGGGGAAAAGGGAAGGTGGTGATCGGTACCGTGGCAGGAGATGTGCATGATATCGGAAAGACCATCTTTGCCGTGACTCTTGAATCGGACGGATTTATTATCATCGACATCGGTGTAGATGTCACCTGTGCCAGTTTTATTGATGCAGTAAAGGAGAACTCCCCGGATATCCTTGCCATGTCATCGCTTCTGACCACCACGCTTCCGGCAATGAGAGAAGTAATTCAGGGGCTGAAGAGTGCCGGAATCAGGGATACTGTCCAGGTTATTGTCGGGGGTCATGCGGTGACCGAGGAGTTTGCACGATCAATTGGTGCAGATGCCTACGGAAGGGACTGCATTGAGGGGCTGAGGAGATGCAGGGAGTTCATGCAGGAAAAGGCATGAGGATCTTTTTCCTCTATTCCGGGCCCTTCGGGGAGCAGATTATCAATACGGTCAGTATCCATGGACTTGGTGACCAGGTCACCGGGGCATATGAACTCAGGCCTGAAAATATCCTGGTCGAAGCGGGAGATACAGGTGGGCCGGATAGCATCTTTGAAAATCCGGAGCGTTTTATCCCCGCTGACTTTCCATGTACAAAAGCGGACCTGTTGATCGTCCTCGGGGTCCACGGACGACTGAGCGATCTCATCCCCTGTATTGCCAGGAAATTAGGGGTCCGGTCAGTCCTGTACCCTATTGACGACCGGGATACAATCCCGGAGGCAAAAAAGACGATCAGCGATGAGTTGACCGAGATGGGGATTCACGTCGAATTTCCTGAACCATTCTGCAGCCTTTACCAGAGCAGGGACCCATTGGTTGGGGAGTTCCTGAAATTTTTTGGAAGGCCTCTTCTCAGGGTATTTCTGGATCCAGGAAAGGGTATAATCAACCGCGTCGAGGTCATCCGGGATACACCTTGTGGCTCAGCATCATGCATCGCGGGAAAACTTGCCGGTGCTGACACGGGAGACCCGGACACTCTCACCAGGTTCTGTTATGATGAACAACATAACGATGAAGCAGACAATTATTGCCTGGCGGAGATGGACCCCCGGTACCCGTTGATGCAGGAGGCTGGTGACTTATTAAAGGATGCCTTGTTTGAGGGTTGCGGGCTGCCTTTAACGAAAGATACCATCCTGTCAGTTCTGAAGCGATCAGGAGAGACCGGGGTCGAGGACCTTGCAGCGCAGGTTGTCGGACTACCTTCCGGTAAGGAAGTCTCCGGCTGCATAACGAGGAGGGCATTTGACCTGTACCTCGGGGAGCTCGAAGAAGAACACCGGATTGTTATAACCGCCGGAGGTAACGTGAAGATTGAATAAAGGGATTTTTTGGCTTAAACCCAGAGAAGATACGTATGAAGGTGGTGTTTCACCCTCTCCCTGTCCCACCCCCAATAAGATAGTCATTGGCAGGGTTCAACTTAGCATTCAAGAAAATTCCAGAGATTTTGAGAGCAATCGCTATCCCAGTTAGGGTCGCCAAAGCGGTGGGGGGAGCCCGGGGAGCGTGATTAAATTTTGGAATTATTCAAATTTGCCAGAAGGGTTTGAGAGGGTTTCAATAAAACCAGATTTTTTTTTAATTTTTTTTCCCGCGGTTCTCAGGTCATTGACTTTCAACCGGGCCAAACCTGAGCCCTTCAATAAACATATCTTCGAACCCGGGTTCATTTTCAAGGCTGATATGTTCGGTTATTGCCACCATATTTTCCGCCTCGTGTCGCTTCGAACGGGAGAGGAGTATCATGGAGGCCCCCTCGATAGCGGCATTTCCCGCCTGGATCACCCGGTCACGGGGCAATGGTGGGATCATGCCGATCCGTTCGGCATGGACCGGGTCGATCGAGGTCCCAAACGCCCCGGCAAGGTAAACCCTGGAGAGATGATCGGGTAGTACTCCCATTCTTCCAAGAAGTGTCCGGACCCCGGTAAAAATTGCAGCTTTTGCGAGTTTTATCGCATCAATATCTTCTTCATCAAGGAATATTTCAGAATCAGGTTCTTCATCACGGACCGCCAGGACAAAACGAGTCCTCCCTCCGCTGAATTTTCCAGCCATATCCATCAGCCCATGTTCCAGCAATTCCGAAAGTGTATCAACAAGTCCTGAACCGCAGATACCAATGGGGGGTTCATTTCCAATTGTCTTACAGGAAACAGTCCCATCATCCCGGATGCATACCTGCTCGATCGCTCCGTTCACCGCCCCGGTACCGCACTTCACTCCTGATCCTTCAAATGCAGGTCCTGATGCACAGGACGTGACCAAAATCCGGTCCCGGTTTCCGACTGCAATCTCGGTATTCGTCCCGATATCAATTGCCATGGTAATCTCTTCCCGTTCGTGCATCCCAACTGCAAGGAGCACTGCAAGCATGTCCGCACCGACGAACTGGCCAAGAACTGGCGGTGCGTAAAGGTGACCGGCCGGATGTACCATGATATTTCTGTCAACCGCCAGGACGTCGAGGGGACCGCGATGGCTTGATTCATAGGGAGATCGTCCGAGGGACTGGACCGGGAGACCAAGTATCAGATCCCGCATTACGGTATTTCCGACCATGACGATATCATAAATCTCTGCAGGTCTGACCGGTCCTGATGAGAGGACACGTTGTACTGCATCAACCAGGACCTGCTCCATCATGGACTGCCCATCAAGTGACGCTGTCGCATACCCTACCCGGTCGATAACATTGTCACCGAATCTTCCCTGCGGATTTAATATCGAAGCTGTCGCGAGAGGGGTGTAGTCTCCACCTTCAAGATCATACCACCGAATAACGAGGGTTGTCGTACCTGCATCAAAAGCTATCCCTGCACACCGCCCACTCAGAGAATCCAATACATGTTCATCGCGGACAATTACTCGTTGACCATTTAATTCGTGAACCCGGACAACAGGGTCTTTCACAAATTCTGCCCTGATCCCCTCCCCGAAAATCGAGAACGTGCCAGTTTTCCGGGTTTCTACAATGATGTTCTCATCTTCCTCAAGAACAATTGCCTGGCAGGCCAGACGCCACCCGGTAGTGTCAAGCCATTTCTTTTCCGGCGGGGTAGGAGGGGAAAGGGAATCTGCGCCTGATATCACCCTGATCCGGCAGGTACCACATTCACCGGTGCCTACGCAACCGGAATTGATATGGATACCAAGCCGTTGAAGATGGCTTAACAGCGTTTCCCCTTCCCTGAGGGGCCCGCTTTTCCCTCCGGGCATGACAGTAATACGGCCCATTGTATGTCTTGTACTTCATATCCCGTATCCCATTAACATATGGATGCCCTGGCGAATACTTCCGGTATAGATCAGGCAACCAGATAGTCCATATATTCCCGGAGCACAAAACTGAAAGATAATGATCACCCTTGCAGTCACCGGAAAAGGGGGCGTCGGGAAGACCTCAATTGCTGCCGGTCTCGCCAGGACTTTTGCACGAAACGGGATGAGGGTCATCGCACTCGACATGGACCCATCCCCGAACCTGTGGTACTCACTTGGTTGTGGTGAAGCCGGGCAACCAGACACGATCATTCCCCTTACCTCCCGGAAGGATTTTATTGAGGAACGGACCGGGGCACCCCCGGGAGCTTCGGGTGTTGTGTTCCGGATCAACCCGAAGGTTAATGACGTGCTCGATCTGTTTGGCGTGTCCTGCAAAGACGGTGTACGGCTCCTTGTCCTCGGGGCAATCAGGACCGGCGGCGGAGGATGTTACTGCCCTGCAAACACCCTTGCAAAAAGGCTTGTTTCGCACCTTTCCGGGGAGGCTGACCTTCTTGTGATGGATATGGAGGCAGGGGTTGAGCATCTCGGGCGTGGTACAACCCGGTCTGCCCAGGCGCTGCTGGTAATTGTCGAGCCTGGCCTGAAATCCGTCGAGACCGCATTCCAGATCGCGAAAATGGCAAATGATCTGGGGATTCCACGAATTTTCGGGGTGATTAATAAATTAAGACCGGGTGACGACCCCGGGTTGATTGCAAAAAGACTTGCTGAGGCCGGGGTTACCACCATATTTGCTTTCCCTTATGACCCCACCATGGAAGTCGCTGATCGAACAGGTGTTCCGGTAATCGACCTGCCGGAGGGAGAGAAAATGAAAGCTCACCTCCTTGAACTTTCAAGGGTTATCGAAAAACATATGCTCAATCCTTCCAAGGTTTCATAAGACTGTAAACAATCGATATCATTATCGACCGGGGTGCGAATGATACTAATCATGAGGCCGACCCTGTATACCCATACCATACTGATTGCATTACTGTTTTTTTTCCTGTTGCTGAATATTTCACCGGTATTCGCAAGTGAACCCTCAGTCATCGTTTCTGATTATAAGGTCACTCCATCAGTATTATTGCCGGGGGAGCAGGGGATTGTCTCGGTGACAGTCAAGAATACTGCCGGACAGGCAACAATTTCGCAGTCATATTCCAGCGGAACGGCCGGTAGCAGTGCAACAACCACGACGAATGTGGATATCAATGCCCCGATTGACAGTGTCATAATGGTAGGAAACGGTATTGACGTGATTAGCGGGGGATATAACAGGGTGGGGGAACTCGGGCCCGGGCAGTCCATACCAATAACGTTCCTCATCCAGGCACCGGATCAACCCGGAGTATATTTCCCTGAAGTCTGGATCCGTGTATCCGATGCAACAAGTCTGAAATTCCCTATCCCGGTAAATGTAAACAGCGAAGTCCAGATCCAGAAAAAGCCACAGATCACGGTCGATAAACAGTTGCCGCTAAGTGTAATACCGGGCAATGATTTCAATGCCACGGTCAGCATCACTAATGGCGGGCAATTAGCAGCAAGTAATCTCCAGGTCACGGTAAATACCTCCAATCCTTCAATCACATCAAAGACCCCGGGCACCTACCATATAGAGAAATTAAGCCCGGGAGAGCACAAAACGCTCAACATGGAGTTTTCAACTGACAAGAAGTCCCCGCTTGGTATTAGTCCCGTCAACCTGGTCATTGACTACCAGAACCCTGACGGTTCTTTTACGAGACAGGTTGAAACCCTTGGTGTAAATATACGGGGCCAGGCCCAGCTGGACATCTCCCAGATTACAACGGACCCGGTCAGGATCAGTAAAGGGGACCAGTTTACCCTGTATATCAGGGTTGAAAACACCGGTACTGACGACGCCAAATCTGTCAATGCGAAAATAGACCTCCCGCTTCCCGGAACGAAGGAGGCATTCGTGGGCAAAATTGAACCTAATAATGATGCTCCTGCACCGTTCAATCTTCAGGCAGACCGTGCCGGGGATATTCCCTATATACTTACTCTCGAGTATACGGATGATTACGGCCCCCACCAGGCCGAGCAGCAGCTTCACCTGAATGTATACAACAAGGACAATACTACGCTAATAATCGGGGCAGTTATCCTGCTCATCCTTGCAGGAGGCATTGCCTACTGGTTCCTGGTATTAAGGAAGAAGGAAACTGCCGATGTTTGAAGAATCAGCGGTCGCCTTTTTCCTCGCAAAGCGATCGATTGTCAGGGGGAACAAAGGTACCCTGTACCTGACCATTCTCATTTTAGGGATGGTCTTTGTAAACCTGATCTTTCTGCCCTCTATCATAACGGGCGTGGCTGTCCTTTTTAACCAGCAGTCAATTGACTACAGTTACGGAAACCTGGTGATCGAACCATCAAAAAATCAAATTTACATCAATAATGTCAGCGAGTTACAGAAAAAACTCGAACATATTCCGGGGGTGACCGGGGTCTCCCCACGGTATTCAACCGGTTCAACATTCGCCCATAAAGGGAATGTCGTCACTGCTATCCTGAATGCCATCAATCCCGATGACGAGAAAATGGTCCTAAAAACCCCTTCGAAAATCATCAGCGGGAATTTCCTGAGCTCGGGAGATACAGACCAGGTGGTCCTCGGGTACCAGCTTGCCGGGAACCAGGATGAAAAGCTTGATGTGATTCCCTCCCTCGGGGGAGTGAGTGTTGGCCAGACGGTTGATATCACCTTTAATAACGGGGTTACCCGGCCGTACCGCATTAAAGGCATCATTGACTCCGGTTCTTACAGTGCGGACTCCAGTGCGTTCATCACGAAGAAAGAATATGAGTCTGTCTATGGTTTTAGCAATAAAGCGAACCAGATACTGGTCCGGACACAGGAGACCGGCAATGAAAATGGCATGCGTAATACGCTGATATCATTCGGAGTCCAGGAAAAGATATGGACCTGGGAAGAAAAATCGGCCAATTTTTTAAACCAGATCATTGGCAGCTTCAATATTATCAATCTCATTGGCACAATAGTAAGCCTGGTTATTGCAATTGTGGTTATTTTCATCGTGATATTTATTAATACGGTCTACCGGAGGAAACAGATTGGGATCCTTAAAGCGATCGGAATAGACCGCTCGATTATCATCAAATCCTATATATTCCAGGCCCTTTTCATTTTTGCAATCGGGACGTTTGTTGGTAGTATTTTTTTATTAATGATCCTCCAGTTACTAGCTGCCTCACCAATTGTATTTCCAGGAGGACCGGTTGCCCCGGTTGTTGACCCGATGCTCATCATCCGTTCGATAATAAGCCTCCTGATAGTATCGATCATCGCCGGGTACGTTCCCGCATGGATAACAACAAAAGAGGATATTCTCTCTGCTATTCGGGGTTGAAATGATTATCGGGCGTGATTTAAAAAGAGTCTATGGTAAGGGATCCATACAGGTACTGGCACTGAATGGTGTCTCACTGGAGATCAAAAAGGGTGAGTTTGTCGGGATTATGGGGGCAAGCGGAAGTGGGAAATCAACATTACTCCATATTCTTGGTCTCCTCGACCGTCCTACCAGTGGTTCAATCTCGATCGATGGGGTCGATGTCAGGTCCCTTGATGAACGGGGACGGACCTTGTTCCGCTTGAATCGCCTTGGTTATGTTTTCCAGGACTATGCGCTTGTTCCCGAGCTAACCGCACAGGAAAATGTCTATCTTCCGTCAATGGTCCGGGGCATGACACCCCACGAGTGCACCCTTGTCTGCAGTGAAATACTCGGCCTTGTGGGTCTCGGGGATCGGGTTCATCACCTTCCCGGTGAAATGTCCGGTGGTGAACAACAACGCGTTGCGATTGCACGAGCACTGGTTAACAAGCCAGCTATTCTGCTTGCCGATGAACCTTGTGCGAACCTGGACTCCAATAATTCAAG
>JBAXTR010000379.1:0-1858 GCA_037130095.1 Methanomicrobiales archaeon | reverse complement strand
CGGTCTCCATCTGGGCCAGCCCGACGATGATAAAAAATGCACCCATCCCGATTATTGAAAACCACATAAATGGCGTAATTATTGGTGTATTACGCGGAACGGGCTGGCGTTTCATCAGGTCCTGATAAGGGGCTTCGGAACAAAGTGCAAATGCGGCTAATGTGTCCATGATCAGGTTAATCCAGAGGATCTGGAGGATCGTAAAGGGTTCCGGGTAACCGAGAATTGGTGAAATGAAGATCAGGATACAGGCGCAGATATTAATCGTGATCTGGAAGAGAACGAAACGCTGGATATTTTCATACAGCGATCGTCCCCACCATACCGCATTCGTAATCGATGCAAAAGAATCGTCGAGCAGGATAATATCACTCGCCTCCCTTGCAACTTCTGTCCCCCCGAGTCCCATGGAAAGTCCGACATCTGCGTTTTTAAGTGCCGGGGCATCATTTGTCCCGTCACCGGTAACGGCCACGACATCCCCGTTTTTCTGGAGTGCTGTAACGAGGAGAAATTTGTCCATAGGCTCAGCACGTGCCATGACATCGAGGCGCTGTGCAGCAGCTGCCTGATCTTTGGGGGTGAGCATGCGGAATTCTTTTCCGGTCACTACGGTCCCACCTTTCAGGATCCCGGATTCGTCTGCAATTGCCCTCGCCGTTTCCGGGTTATCCCCGGTCACCATGCGGACCCTTATCCCTGCCTGCTGGCAGGTGGCCACCGAATCCGGAATATTGTCCCGCAGGGGGTCGCGGATACCAATGTAACCATCCCAGGCAAGGTCTGACTCCCGGGTGTCCCCGCCAACGATTTCCTTGTGGGCAAACGCCAGTGTTCTCATTGCCCGTGAAGTCAGCTCACTGACCCCGTCAAGGTCCTGGAGCCCGTTACATATCATTGAAATAATCTCCGGGGCCCCCTTGACGAGGAGGTAAGATTTTCCACCGATAGTAATGACCGTTGACATCCGTTTCCGGTTACTGTCAAAGAGTAACTGACTATCGACAGGTGTTTTCGCACGGATTTGGATATAATCAAGTGAATGATCACGGAGCCACCTGAGCAACGCCCCCTCTGTTGAATTTCCAATGACGATTACCTTTTCTTTCCGGTCTTCAAGGTACGCCGTGCTATTTACCGCGGCATTCAGGGTGATCCACCCGGCAGGGGTATCGGGGATAGTACCATGGTAAACCGGTTTTCCAACGGATGTAGCCACGACCTCCATCTGGTTCTTTGTAAGTGTACCGGTTTTATCTGTGCAGATCGTCGTTGCAGAACCAATCGTTTCGCATGCTATCATCTTCCGGACGAGACAATTAGCCCGCGTCATTTTTCGCATGGCAAGTGAAAGCGAGAGGGCAACGCTCATCGGCAACCCTTCGGGTACGGCGACCACGATAATCGCGACCGTGACCATCAGGTAATGGAGGACGTAATTCACCGAATCCAGGTTGAACCCGGTAAGTTCTCCCCGCATGACCCCCATGTAGAGCATGCTGACAAGGACCAGCGCACCCATGATGTACCCGAATTTGCTGATCATGTGGGCAAGCTTTTCAAGTTTCTGTTCGAGCGGTGTTGCAGAATCGTGGTCTATTCCGAGTGAACCTGCTATCACACCCATCTCGGCTGAATCCCCGACAGCGCCTGCGATCATCTCCCCTTTACCCGACGTCACAAAGGTGCCTTTCAGAAGAGGGTCCCCGAAATCCCTGGAAACCGGTTCACTCTCTCCTGTAAACGTGGATTCATCAACAAAGAGAGAATCGGCATCAACAAGCCAGCCATCCGCTGGAATTGCGTCACCTGCTTCAAGAATAATCAAATCTCCTACAACAATTTCACGGGACTGGAC
>JBAXTR010000378.1:0-1876 GCA_037130095.1 Methanomicrobiales archaeon | reverse complement strand
GATATCGTCAATGGTTGGCTAAAATCGAAAGCCCTGGGGCATTATTGAAAGTGATCCGATGAGAAAGTGATGTGTCATTATTGATCCCATAACTTATCATCATACCCTCGCTAATGGGAGTTTAATGAGTTTATTGAAAAATGCTTTTATCTCCGGTAACATACTAAAAACAAGTGAAGATGTTGAATTTCTGCCATCAGTCCATTTCATCTGCGGTTTTTGCCTGTTCTGGTGTCGTGAATCTTTTAGATGAAGAACGGGGTTTTGCATCTCCAATTGTCAGAAATCTGTTCCAGGCACGAAGTGGTTTTTTCGTCAGAGTGCCTTCACAAACTAAATCAACCATAGTTATCGACGGAGAGCGGGAATTACTCGGGGCGCTTTTACATAAAATTGCATACCGGGGGATTCCTGCACCTTGCAGCTTGAATGTTGAACGATATGTCCTTGAAAATGCACGGCTATCCGGAATTCTTGATTATAAAGAAATTAGCACTACCGGATCGATAGAATTCAACATTGTTCCAAAAATTGAAAATTTAAAAGAAATTCTTAAATCCGGTTGTATCCGCGAATTCCTGTATGATGATGAGACAACGGACGATCTCCTAGAACGATATATGGCCTCATGCGATTCGGAGGCGGAAAGAGATTTTTTCCTTCAGTTGACAAAACGCTTTCAGGCCAAAGATAAACGACTGGGCCTGTTATTTATCCCCCAGCGTACTTTCAGTTCAATGGGTCTGAACGGCCATCATGAGGAATGTATAGATTTCGTTATTGAAATCCCATATATTGAAGAGAATAAATGGTTAAAAATTGCTGTTGAAATTGATGGTCCAACCCATAATGACCCGTCACAGAAATCCAAAGATAATAACCGAGACGAAGATCTTTTCAAAAAAGGATGGACGTCTATCAGATTTTCATTACAGTCACAGGAAAACCGTGATAACAAATTTGAAGAACTGGAAGATTTAATCGCCACTGCGATTCCCGATAAGATTTTCAAAGCGGTCCGGTGCTTCCACTCGCTTTCGGTCATCCAGCAATGTGCAATACGACAATTACTGGATCTACCTGAAGCCGAAGCACATATTGCGGCACTTGCTGCCAGATATCTGAACCAGACCACGCTAACCAGACTGACAATTGCGAGCGACGAAACCACCAAATTGTCACCTGCGATTCGAGCCGTCCGCGATACACTGGACACCTTGTCAATGCTCCATTCGATCGATCCGGAAAAAGGTCTGCGGATTTCAGAGTCTGACAAAATAAATCCCGATATCCGATATTTTTACCGGCAATCACCATTATTCTGGAATTCGTTGGAAAATGAGGGTACGGCACTACTGGGCCCATTCCCCATTTCATCTGAATTCCTTGAACCACTGATAAATGCTCCTTCGCATGCAGTTGATATTTCCTCATCAGTACGGCAGGATATGGTAACTGAATCACTTGAGCACATTTTACAGAATTTTTTCAGGAAAGAGCGATTCCGTGAGGGACAAATCGAAATAACGCAACGGGCCTTAACCCTTAAATCGGTGGTCGGCCTCCTTCCCACTGCAGCCGGGAAGTCCTTATGTTACCAGCTCGCGGGTATGCTTCAACCGGGTTATGTGCTCATTGTTGATCCGTTAAGGTCGTTAATGATCGATCAGAAAAACAACCTTGAATCCCTCGGACTACATCGCTGCCAGGCATTTATGAGTGGATTAGGTGATTTCACTACTTCGGATAAGGAGATCCGGGAGGAAGGCTACGAGAAATTTAATGCCGGGCATTACACCTATATTTTCTCTTCACCTGAACGCCTCCAGATCCCTGACTTTATTAAACTGATAAATAAAAACATAGCCAATATACC
>JBAXTR010000377.1:0-1877 GCA_037130095.1 Methanomicrobiales archaeon | reverse complement strand
TGGGGCAGGTGTATTTAACCTGGGTCTTCGGGCCGGTATGTTCGTTATTATGCGGACCGGCTTTTGCATCAACCGAAACCTTCTGTCCCTTCACACCTGCATCCTTTGACAGGTTATGTGCAGCAGCATTTGCTGCATCGATAGCAGCTTTGTTTGCCTTGAATTGTTTATCATCAGTCATGGTGATTCAGAACTCCTACTCCTGGAATGATCTGTTAAGAGACTGTCATTGCGGAATAAATACATTCCATAACGGATGGGAGGAATAATCCACAGATTCATGCGGCGTCACGTTCAGAATAACCTCTCCCAAATTACCCTGTTGCCACAATAACACTCGATAACTTCATAAACCAGATCACCGTATGGAAACGTGAAAATCAAGTAATGAGCTGATACGAATGTCTCCAGAAGATATGTTAAAAAGCACGGCAGCGGAGTTACGCGAGTCGCTCCAGCCTGACAATGTCATTGGAAAGCCCGTTGACCTCGGTGACAAGCTGGTCATACCCGTGACCCGGTTCGGGTTCGGGTTCGGTGCCGGAGGTGGCGGAGGAGCGGAAGGGGGCCAGGGAAGCGGTGGAGGGGCCGGCATCGAGCCTGTTGCGTTGATTATCCTCTATAAAGATGTAAAGGGTCCAACTGGCATCCAGGTCATGAGTCTCCGGAAGGAGTCCACGCTTGTCCAGGTTGTTAATGCCCTGAGCGACAAGGTTGCCCCCCAGTTAATCGAGGCAATCAAGGAAATGAACAAGAAAAAGCCCGATAAACCAGAATAACTCCCTGGTTTCAGCCATGAGTGACCCCTTACCCGTGATATTGCTGGTTGCAGGCATTATTGCCGTCATAGTGCTTATAGAGGCCTTTTTACTTCTCATACCTGCCAGGTTATCGCTCTCATTCCGGTCCCGTGAATCGGAAAAAATGGGGGTCCTGGTGGCTTCATGGTCCATATTTGGAATTGAAGTGCTGGTCGCAGGCAAAGACCCGCAATTATCGGTTATGGCTGGCGGGATGAAGCTGGTTACGCGACCCCTTTCCTCGTTCATAACGCCTGGGAAGGAAGATGAAGACAATGGTCCGGGGCCGGGACAGGTCCCAGGCATCATCTCCTCCCTCCTCCGTCTCCAGGGACCGTTACTTGCCATGGTTATGGACCTGTTCCGTCATACCCGGCTTGATTATATGCGAGGGACTGCCAGGGTCGGCCTTGAAGACCCGGCTGCAACAGGGATGTTGTATGGCCTTTACCGGGCCTTAATCGTGCTATTTCCGCAAAAAAGGGTTAATTTTGTGCTGCTTCCTGATTTCAGTAGGGAGGTCTGTGAGATTGATATAACGACCCGCATCCGCATCACGTTCCCCGTCCTTGTGCTTGTAAATGCTGTGAAAATCGTGAAACACCCGGCAGCACGAAAAGTAATGAAAACGATGAACCGGAAAAAAGCGGGAGACGTGGCCGCATGAAGGCGACTATCCGGTTTTCCGACCCGGTTGATTGTGGGGAAAGGACCATTGTCCCGGTAATCAGTGATACGACGATGCTCTCTGACCAGTGGGGGATAGTTACCAGGGACCCCGTCGGGCTGGTGATCATGGAGAACCGGCAGACGTGGTTTGTCTCCCTTGCTGAAGGCGTAGGCCTTTCGGTTATCGATAAACTGTTAGGGATACAGGATGACGAGGGAGATACCATTCCTGAATAATATTCGTCACCATCGTGGCGTTATCCGGATCCGTTGGAGCAACTGCGTTCCCGGCACAAACCGGGATGAAACCCTGCCGGATATGGTTGCTGTCATCGGTGGGCAGACCCGCAATTTCTGTTGTATGAGCATCATCATAACGTAATTCCGAATGGATAGTATGCAAAATTG
>JBAXTR010000376.1:0-1900 GCA_037130095.1 Methanomicrobiales archaeon | reverse complement strand
TATTACCCCTCCCTACCTGACTTCTTCCGCTTCCGTTCGTTAGTTGAGCCCGATTTAGCCCTCTTTCTCCTCCGGTAACTTTCCCTCGCTTTTACAGCGATTTTATCCCGATTACGCCAATAATAAGCCCTCCTTTGCTGCCTATCCCGTTCAGGGTGCCGTAAACGCCATGCTTTCCATTTTGGCAGGCCCGGGTAAGGTAAAAGGGCCATTTTAATTGCTGTTTTTAGGGATACCCTTGCAATGGTCATTGTTCCCGCACCCACCTGGGCGAGGCCTTTGCACCGACTGACTTCCAGCCCGGGAGATTGTTCATTGTAATGGTAATAGTGTACCGCATTCCCTGGAAAGCTCTCATCTCACGCCTGAACGACCGGGAAAGAGGTGTCCCGGTCTCCTCCATAATGTGGCGCAATACTTCGTTCCGGATGACGATGGACCTGCCAACTGCATAGGTCACAGTCTTCTCTGCGACATCCTTCGACGTCAGCACTTTATCACCCCCGTACGGCCCGAACCCCCACACGCAGGACACGGCTCGGGGACCCTTCGTTTTCGCCAGGCCTTCCCGGTCCCCCTGCATACATGACAATCGATCTCGAACCAAAGATCCCGGCGATTCATGAAGACCCACCCCCGGTAATCTGTTCCCGGGAAGATTCCTGGCGAGCTACCCGTTCATGACAGAAATCACAGAGGTGAATCGGAGAGCCCGGGTCAATCCACTTCACCGGTTCAAGGTTACAGAGTGAACACCGGCCGAGTTTCTTCGTAGTCGGCACCATCCGGGAGGCAACAATAGCACCAGGTAGGATGGGGATCGCTGACTGCTCCAGCCGGACACTTGCCTGGTAACAGGCCTTGCAGATCCGGTGGGCATTTTTATCCTTCCGTGCCTTCCGCTCCGGGGTCAGCTTCTCAATATAGTCCACACCCTTCTTGCCACAGACATGGCAGTGGGCCCTGTACTCGGCATGGTCAAGGGCCTTGTAGTCCATAGCACGGGCCACGGGAGAAGTCCCGGCTGTGTTGCGGACGGTTCCGGCAGAATTTGGAGATATTTGTAAAGTCTGTTTTACAATCGGTTCCCGTATACCTTCGTTTGAGGTATTTTGTGCGGAAGTTGAACATTCACACGCAGAGAGAACGGCACTTGCTCCCGCACACTTGGGGGATACTGTATGTTGTAATTCTCCGGAATTAGTACTCTTTAAAGTGTATTTATTATCATAAGAGAGTCCGTTTGCAATTTCCTCCCCGTTTTCATGTGAAATGGTTTGAGCGGAGCCCTCCGCAGACCTTCCGTTTCCTTCCACATCTCCGCCGAGCCCGTCCCGATCATCAAGGTCAGTAGATCCTGAGCATCGCATCCATCTCCTCCGGGGTTAGAAGATCTGATGCGACCTTTGTCATCATTTTCCGGGGTGGCATCTTGAGGCCCATGATTTTTTTTTCTGGTAATTTTGATAGGTCGTTATCGATCATCCAGAGGAGGAATGTTTTCAGGATCCTGATATGGTCATAAATGGTATTTTGCGAGAAAGGAATGCCCTTGTGACTTTTACCCTCTTTCAGTTTTGCAATACCTTCGTAAACCTCGGTAATATCGAGGTTGCTGAATTCACCGATGAACCGTCGCCAGCTCGTGAGAGTATAGGCTAATTTCATCGCCCTGATCGTGCCGATGCCACTGGATGATTTTGATTCGGCGATGTACATCCAGATGATCGATGCATCTCTGGTAGAAAGGATGCCCTGGGAAAGTTTGTTCTCGATACATGATTGCACCCGATCACCCTTGATGGAGTGAAATTGTAAAATGTTATTTCCCGTAGGTGCACTTGTGGTAAGTCGGGGAGCCGAAGCCAAAGTCTAGCTTGCGCGAGATCTTCTAAAAAAT
>JBAXTR010000375.1:0-1906 GCA_037130095.1 Methanomicrobiales archaeon | reverse complement strand
CTTGATCAAAAATTTCGAGAGGTGAGCCGCTGAATCATTTATTTTCATATTAAATATTCGAACGAACCCCAATTTAAAGAGATTTTGAATAGGGATTTTCATGGTTCGGGTGTGAACTCCCGTTCATGTTTGTTTCTACAGAGCGAGAAAACAAATATTTTTAATAAGAAACTAAAAAGGACAAACAATCTTCAGAGATCTCCGGAGAACTCTCAGGATATCATACTGGGATCAAGTTAAAAAGCAGTGAAAGAAAATCAATTAAACATTGTAAAAAATCATCATTCCGAGAGCGCATGGATACAATATAAAAAAGAAATATCCCGTTTAGGAACACCTATATTACCGTAACACAACTTCCGGGTCCTATCGAAATAGTGAATAAATCCTGTTATTAACCCAGGTAGACATGGCCGATTACTGAATTTATTATTAAACCCGCACGGATTATCTGGGAAAAATGGTGGAATCAATAAAAAAATATTCCAACCACTTTCTGGATGCGCGGTACTGGTTCTTCCACTGTTCAATAAAATTGAATTTAAGGGGTATAAAACGTTAAAAGAGTGCAAAACTAGCTTTTTCCAGTGGAAATAACAGGGTCTTTAACAACGAAAAAAACGATTAGATTTTATGCACGAATACCTAAGGTTTAGCTCCACTGGAAATCATGCCTGAAGACAACGATACATCCGTCGGACTTTTTAAAAAGTTCCTCGCAAACAATAAAATATTCAAAAACCGGGAGGTCCTCAGGCATTCCTACAGGCCAAATATTCTGCCTCACAGGCGGCCGCAGATTGATCAGATTGCCTCAATCCTTGCACCCGCTCTTAAAAATGAAACCCCCTCAAATATTCTTATTTATGGAAAGACCGGAACGGGAAAAACGGCCTGTGTCCGTTATGTCGGTTCTGAGCTTGAAAATGCAAGTTCCCAGATGGGGATGGTATGCCGCGTTGTTCACCTTAATTGTGAAGTTATCGATACACAGTACCGTATTCTTGCCCAGATCTCCAAATGTATCCTTGGTCCGGATGAAACGGCAAGCGATAAGCTTCGTGCCCATATCCCGATGACCGGCTGGCCGACAGACCAGGTATACCAGGAACTGAAGAACCAGCTTGAGTCGAATGGCGGGGTCCTCATCATTATTCTCGATGAAATTGATAAACTGGTAAAAAAGAGCGGTGATGAGACACTTTATAACCTTACCAGGATTAATACCGACCTGAAAAAATCCAAGGTCAGCATGATCGGGATCTCCAACGATTTGAGTTTTAAGGACTTTCTTGATCCCCGTGTCCTCTCCTCGCTTAGTGAAGAGGAACTGGTATTCCCTCCTTATAATGCACCGCAGCTCGTTGATATCCTTCAACAGCGTGCAGAGGCCTCCTTTGTGGAGAATGCGCTGGATGAAGGTGTTATACCCCTCTGCTCAGCCCTTGCGGCCCAGGAACACGGGGACGCCCGCCGGGCCCTGGACCTCCTTCGTGTATCAGGGGAACTTGCTGACAGGGCTGATACTGACAGGGTCACCGAGGAGCATGTAAAAATGGCCCAGGCAAAAATTGAGAGCGACAGCATGATTGAATGTGTTTCAACGCTTCCCACCCAGAGTAAAGTGATCCTCTACTGCATGCTCCTTCTTGACCAGACAGGCCAGAATATATTCACAAGTGGGGAGGTATCCCGGGTTTATCAGGATATCGCCCCGAAAATAGATATTGACGTCCTTACTCACCGGAGGATTACAGACCTGATCAGTGAACTCAATATGCTCGGTGTTATCAATACCCGTGTTGTCAGCCGCGGTCGCTATGGGAGGACAAAAGAGATGTGGTTTGACGCAAATACCTATAAAATACGGGACGTAATTCTGAACGACCCCAGGTTAAGTCAGCAG
>JBAXTR010000374.1:0-1908 GCA_037130095.1 Methanomicrobiales archaeon | reverse complement strand
ATTCCAGAGTATAGGGAAAAACCCTATTATGTTGTATTGTCTGTTGACTTCGGAAATACAATTACTGATTGTATTATCGTCGGTACGAACCTGGAAACAGGGATAACGTATACCATCAATTCCACGACCCGGCTGACCTACAAGATCAGGGCGCCAAAAGAGGGGGAAAAGGTGTTGGGCCATTCCTTCGAGGGCATCCCTATATCGCAGGGTGCAGTCGTTGATTTTGTCCGGGATATTGTCCAGCATTCGATCAGAGACTCACATATCGACCCAAATAAGGATCTTGATTTCGTAGTTTATTGTACCGGCCTCGTTGGAACGTGGAATTCATCAGCTGATGCCAGTTCGTTCATAACCGGCCTCGCGAAGGGATGCATGGATGCCGGTATTCCTAACTCCAAGTTTACACCGCCCATGTCGAAAAAATCACTCCATGCGGATATCCAGAAATATAGCCTGGCGGATAAGGTCACCTTTTGCGGGACAATTGCCGGTGCTGTACCCATTTCAGGTATATCAGGTACCCAGGATATTGCCAATGATATGGAGGGTGACCTGGGAATGGCAGGAATTAAAGAAGGTGCCCTGCATTCTCCTGTTGATTTCCGAAATCCCTGTATATCCATTGATTTCGGGACTATCCTTGATGGAAGGATTACCAGTCCTGCAACAGACGACGAAAAAAATCCGTACTCTTCAACAATAGGCTGCTTCGTTGGACTGGGTGGAATTATTGCCGATGTTATGGTACGCGGTACCGGGGAAGTTAATCCTCTCTACGGAAGTGCGCATGAATTCTTTGGAGACAAGGTAGAGACCGGATGGCTTTCGAAGGGTGAAAAGGGGGTAGTAAAAGAATATGTTGACCAGATCCATGAATATATCAACATCTCTGTCGTACCGAAGGGCACCTCAAATTTTGGTATTGTACCGTTAGATGAAGATATCTCAACCAAGGCCGGGGTAACGATAATTGGTGTTGATAGCGGGCAGAACTTCAGCAACAAGGAGACCATCAGGATGCTTGGTGCCGATATTTACAAGCAGCAGGGTAAAAAGACATTCTCAGAGGTGGTTGACAGGGTCTGTTCCAGAATTGCACTCAGGGCACTTGATGTTGCCATTGATAATAACCTGGTCGATTCAAACTCGGCAATTGGGTTTTCCGGGAGAGCGGCAATGTCTGGGCGAAAACCTGAATACATCATGGAAGGGATCCGGGACCGTAAATTATACCATGATCCAATGGAGAGGGTGATCTTCGTTTCCAGTGCCCTTCCACGGGGTGCCTCACTCATGGCCAGGTGCATGGCTTCGCTTGGCAGGCCAGAAAAGCCAATTGGTGGGCAGAGAGGGGGCAGATGTATAATGGGGAAGCGGATAAAGGCTGCAAAGTAATAATTTCCCCGTACTATACGAGGAAAAATCTATCCAACAAATTTTAACCGGGACTTTTCGTTACTAGTGGTACAATACTATCCTACACAGCGGTTCTACATACAAGTTTCAACAGGTACAGTTCTGGAATCCCAATCTGGCTTGATCCTATTCTCCCTAGGCTGATAACTTCTGGGCAATTTGTGTAAATGGTCCCCGGAACCTTGGAAATGTGATCCTTAACAGGAAACCTACCACCAGCACCGAGGCAGACAGGATAATTATTTTCACCCATTCCTCAACGGAAAGCGGGACCGTCCCGAAAAACACTCCCCCGTATTGCACAATCAGGATTTGTGCGATCAACACAAGCCCCATCACTACAAAGAATGTGGGGTTCCCCTTGAAAAACGGTGGCATCTTCCCATCCATTGCCCTGCAGTTTATCCCGTTCCAGATTTGTGCAATGACAAATGTTGCAAAAAATACCGTCGTAATCTCCTCCGGGGTAGTGCCACCGAGAAAACC
>JBAXTR010000373.1:0-1911 GCA_037130095.1 Methanomicrobiales archaeon | reverse complement strand
TGATTCAGGCACTATAGAACGTCACTCTTTTTCCTTTCTGGGCGTATTCCCCTTTAAAAGTCTCAATGTTGCGCTTGTACCCGATCCTGTCTACGAACCCGATTTTGCGCAGCTCTTCCCGTACCCGCATGACTTCTGCCTCGTTCTGCCAGTCGGCAGTATAGACGTAGATCACTTTCATCTGGTCCCGCGAATCGGGGTTAGGTTTCGCCGTGCTTACCTTGGCAGATATACCAAGGATATTTTCACACGTCGCGTCTCTCACTTTCACCCATGCCTCGTCAACCCGTTCCGGGGGCAGGAAGATGAGCCATTTCCCGGCAAGCTCATCTTCGATTGCTTCGGGAGAAACATCAGGGGCCTCCTGGATGATCCAGTACACCTGGGTAGTCCTGGACGGGATTACACCCTCCCCACCGGTAATCATCTCGTATATTGGATCCACTCCCCCGAACTTCACCCGGAGAGTTTCTTCAAGCTGTGGGTATTCATCCCCGAACCGGGAGAAAAAAGCGACAAAGTGGTCTTTGAAGTCGATTTTATTTTCTACCAGCCGGTACAGGTAGTTCCCCTCCGCGCGGAGCTCTTTATTCAATGCCAGCTCGAAGAGTCCATACGCTACATCCGCCAGTGCTTCAGGTCCGACTTCCGCCATGGTTAACCGTCCGATGTCGTCTGAAAAAAAGGTTCTGTTTGGTGTCTGATATAAACTGATCCATCCGGGTCGCGTTCATCAGGATACGTACCCCACGAGCGGGTGAAATTCCACCCTGTTTATGCCCGGGATTTTTGCAATGGTCGAATGTTTTAAGAATAACAGGAACAACGTGTACAAATTATGAAATGGAAAAGAGACTGGGGTCTTACCAGCAGGGTCATTTTAACGATGTTCCTGTTGTTTGTAGTGTACCTCGTTTTCATTGCCATACTCCTGGCGCTCGGTATCTCAATGTCATTTATGATCCTCATCGTAGTGGTCATGGCATTTGTCCAGTACTTCTTCTCAGATAAACTGGTGCTCTGGTCCACTGGTTCGAGGGTTATCCAGGATGACGAGTATCCGGAATTACACCAGATGGTTGAAAAGTTATGCAGAGAGGCGGACCTGCCCAAGCCAAAAATAGCGATAATGCAGAGTCCCGTTCCCAATGCATTTGCGACCGGAAGGAGCCCGAAACATGCAGTAGTTGCATGTACCGACTCTATCATGCGGTTACTGTCAAAAGATGAACTCGAAGCGGTTCTCGCACACGAACTGTCACATGTAAAAAACCGCGACGTTCTCACAATGACTATTGCCAGTTTTATAGCCATGCTGGCAGCAATTATCATGCAGAATTTCTTATTTGCATCGTTGTTCAGCAGGCGTGGGGATGGTGCCGGTGCGTGGATTATCGCGGGAATTGTGGCTGCGATTGTCTGGTTTGTCGCTACACTCCTTATGATGGCACTCTCCCGGTACCGCGAGTTTGCTGCGGACAGGGGTAGCGCGTATATTACCAATAATCCCCGGGCCCTGATATCAGCACTGAATAAAATCAGCGGAAGGATGGATGCAGTCCCGCCGGAAGCAAAGGCAAAAATTGAGGGATCAAATGCGTTCTTTATTATCCCGGCGCTTTCCGGCAATAAGTTCCTTGCGTTGTTTTCGACCCATCCCCCGCTTGAAAAGCGTATCGCGAACCTTGAAAAGGTGGAAGAAGAACTCAGGTACTCTTAATTCTTAATTTTTTATTCTCTCTTTTTTGGTCTGTAAATTACAGGCCCTTAGCAATACGTGTGATAAAAACAGATATCCTTCATTTGCATACCATATCCCCCCTGAAAATACAGGCCCTGTGACCCGGATTTTTCCGGAACAGAACAAAAATAATAAAGGGGGTTACCTCAATAATAAGAAGGCACATTGCT
>JBAXTR010000372.1:0-1925 GCA_037130095.1 Methanomicrobiales archaeon | reverse complement strand
CGAAGGTTGAATCCTCCACATTTGGAAAAGGTGATTTAGAGAAGTACTGAGATTAGATTACTCCAATATTTAGTCACGCTCCCGGGGCTCCGCCCCGCCGCTGTGGCGACCCTAGTTGGGATAGGGAATAATCTCCAAATCTCTGAAATTTTCTTCAAATCCCCCAATTAATCCCTGCCAATGAATATCTTCTCGGGGGTAGGGCTGGGGGGGGTGAAACCCCTCCTGTCTACGTATCCTTTCCTTTTTTAACATGCACGGTTTCAATAAAGCCGTTTTTAAAAAACAGATTATTGCATATTCGGAAGAAATTTTATTTGTTTTAAACAACCCTCTTGCTTATTTCACCTCATCACCAAGTGCTTCCCTGCTCCTCATCTGGTAGAGTGCCATGGGGTCCATTTCGTTGTATTCTTCACTTCCCGTTCTCATGATGACGTTTTTTATGCCACTGTTGACAATCATTTTCGAACAGAGGAAACACGGCCAGATCCGGGTCAGGCCTTCCGTTTCCACATCGTATCCTGCAAGGTAGAGGGTACAACCCCGTGCTAGTTTTCCTGCCTGGAGGAGGGCATTCATCTCGGCATGTACACTCCTGCACCGTTCATAGTTCGAACCGGATGGGATATTATGGTCTTTCCTCCAGCAGTTGCTCAGTTCCGTGCAGTCCAACTGTTTCCTTGGTGCCCCGGTATAACCGGTGGAAACGATCGTGTTGTACTCGTCAACGATGATGGCGCCAAAATTGCGCCTCAGGCAGGTACCCTGGTGGGCACACCGGTATGCAAGGTCAAGAAAGTATTGGTGCCTGTTGGTTCGCATTTAGGAAAGTATGGAAAAACTTTGTATTAAAGAGGCAGGGTTTGTTAGTTTATCTCCTCCGTGGTGGCAGTGATGCCAAGATCTAAAAAATTACCTGAAATATGCGTTGATACCGGCTGCGATCAAGACCAGTTGTAGCACAAGAAAAACCGGTACAAGCAGGAATTTTGTTTTTTGAGTTTTATGCCGAAAAACCTTCATCGCGAGGTAAGCACCGAAAGGTCCTGCCAGCCCCCATAATAGTAGCACACGTTCGGGTGTCCTCCATGTATTATGTTCTGCTTTCCTTTTGTCACGGTAGTAGGAAAAAAACGCAATACAATTTATCACCAATAATAGGGGCAAAAAGATTTGTGATTCCTCTATCAGCATCACACCGATCCTGAACAATTATTCGTATTATAAGGTAAGATCCTGCTGGAAAATTACTATATCCGTTTCTTTTTCGTCCGTAATCATGAAGCGCCAGGTACCATGCGGAATGAACGGTTCTATGCCAGAAATGCTGCTTTGATTATTTGTGACCTCGAATTACCTGGGTCCCCTGACTTCCTGAAGACGAAATTGTTCACCTACCTGAATTTTTGTCCGTGTCATTGAATCTGATTGAACAGTGTAGGTGATACTGCCGGGATCTGCCAACCTGATATCCGATCCGGTTGGCCCAAAAAAACCGAGATTATCTCCAGATACCAGGTAAAAAAATTATCACCGGTACCGTTGGTGCCTCAGGCTGGGTACTGTCGACCCCTTGGATTACTTCAACCGCAAAACTGGCAAGTGTGGGTTTCTGGGGGATGAATGGCATTCCGAGCACCGGTGCTGCAATGATCCCCGCAATCATCGTTACCATTGCAACCATGAGGACTGTCTCAATCACTTCTGAAACCGCCCGATCTCGGTCCTGTTGCATTTCAAAGGAATGGTTAATGTGATCGTAAATGTTTTCCGGACTGGGTACTGGGAGAATGCATGATTCAACGAGAAAGGAAAAAATCCGTCTGACAAAAGTCATCAGGGGTTACGGAAAATCCCTACTTGTAAGGAATTCCATGTCCTTTCCTAAATCTTAAGTATATAATAATATAATTATGTTATAA
>JBAXTR010000371.1:0-1939 GCA_037130095.1 Methanomicrobiales archaeon | reverse complement strand
TGAGCAATTAAGGATGTTGCATCAGAACTTAACCGATTGGAGCGGGTTCGTAACAGATCGTCCAGGTATGGCTTGTAAATAGCAAGTCCCGGTTCAATAGTAAAATAATCCTGAAGTTGTTCCGGGTCGACAGCCAGCAATGTTGCATCAATAAATGCCTGCTCTGCCTCAAGAGTTCCAGACAACTGAGATAACTGATTTACCAGAGATATCCGGGTGGTGTCAGTTATGTTCTTCTGCACCCGTTTTTCCGCCCATGATTGAAGCCGATGGGATAATAAATTTATCTGATCTCTGAACCGAAGTCCTTCGAGGAGGCGTTGTGCACTCGCTGTCAGGTCATTTTTATAAGCGCCCATCATTCCCTGGTAACTCTTCAGTTTCTCAAAGTCCTGCTTCCAGGCCTCTTCGCCGGAATAAATATGACCAAGGTTCCATTGATAAGGAATTGATTTAGACGTGTCCAGAGGGAATGCATATTTACTTGAATCCTCCGGAGCATTCCTTTTAATCAAATCTGTTTTCTGGGCACATAAAGTTGTTCCTATTAACAGCCCGACAACTAGACCTGCAGAAAATCGAAGTTCTGGTTTTCCAGTCGTCATCACCATTTGTCAAATTTATCTTTCGTGTAATTAAAGAAATATGATTGCCGATACTCAGCGAACAAATAGGTCGTCATAAGAATATAATTTTTCCTAACCCATTATTTTGGAGGAAATTTGCCATCTCTCATTGCTGCCAAATAAGCAAACATGGCCATGTAATAGGCATTTTGCTTCATATCATCACGAGGGACGCGCTCCATCATATCGGCATTGGTGTGGTATATTTTATAATAATCCAACTCGTCCTGAATAAATTGAAATCCTGGTATTCCTGCTTTATCAAAAGAAACATGATCCGTGTTTTCAGCTTCACTCAGATCTACTGTTTTGAACTTTGGGTCGTTTATTCATCCATTCTTTAAATACTTTCTTTGCCCCTTCGTTTTCCTGGGCATAAACTCCACGAAATCTTCCGGCTCCATTATCCATATTGAAATAGGCATAACATGTTTCTTTTCCATTGGTGAAATGGTTTTTAATGTATGCAGATGAACCTAAATAACCCTCTTCTTCTCCTGCCCATAAGCCAATACGAATTGTGCGCCGCGGTTTTACTCCTGATTTTTGCAGGATTCGCATTGCCTCCATGCAAGTAACAACCCCAACAGTATTGTCTGCTGCAGAAAGGCCTACATGATAAGAATCAATATGAGCACCGATCATAACCACTTCGGATTTTAAATCTGTACCTGGTATTTCTGCTATCAGGTTAAACCCTTGTTGAGGCTCCTTAAATTGAACATCAACATTTCCTTGAATTTTTACGGGTGTTCCTTTCTTGCACAGTCTTACCAAATGACAGTATTGTTCTAAGGAAACACTCATTTGAGGTACAGTCTCAGGCGTGTCAGGCAGCGATGCGAGTTTTATCAAAAAATCAACCTCATCTTTTGCCTGTGTGATCATCGTAGCACCCCATACTTGCGTGATCCCATAATATTTCAGCCCATGATCGAGTAATAATAGCGCCCCTTCGCGTTTACAAAATGCCACCTTTTGGGTTAAAAAATTAAAATAGGATAACATCTGGGCATCCATTTCTTCTTTTCTCTTTGCATTATTTTCCTTTTCCTCTTTACTTAATAATGTAATGTTTTCCATACGCTGTAGCGTAGAATCGGCATACCTGCTTACAAGGATTTTGTAAGGTTCCTCTCCAAAAGGTTCGGTTATCAGAATTATTTTCCCTTTCATTTTCCCTTTATACTTTTCAAAATCACTTTCACTTTTTGCATCTAAATAAATGACTTCGCATTCTATCACTCCATTTGTAGAAGGTGACCATACTTTCGGGTATGCGATCAACGGCATGAAAAACGGCTCAGTTATAT
>JBAXTR010000370.1:0-1948 GCA_037130095.1 Methanomicrobiales archaeon | reverse complement strand
GATAACGATGTGAATACGGGTGAGCAGGCCGATTCTTGTGATGAGGACCTCTGCCCCCACACCGCATTTTCCAGTGATGAAGACGATGATCCGGAGTTTCCGATCAGTTTTGTGCTGGAAGTCATGAGGAAGGACCTCGAAAGGTTGTGGGATTACTTCGCAGGCATTATGGGCCGGAATAAACCGGGCGACATTATTTTCACCTCAACTGGGCTTAATAAGCAGCTATCTGATATGGTATCTTCGTTTAAAGCCGGTGACGCTGGGACTCCCAATCGAATCTTTGTCGATTACCTCCGGGAACTCCATTATATGCGATTACTCGAGAAGAACGGGCTCGTCGAAGAGTCCATGGACGGTGTCATCCTGAAGAAGAGGATAGACCCGGCTGACCTTGTAATCACGAGGCTTCCGACTACCCATTATGAAGAAGATGATAACATGATCAAACCGTATGGGTTGTTGCACCTGGTGAATACCTATTATGATACCCTGTATTCTCTCATGATTGACCCGAAGCTGCACTTTACCTTCACCCCTGGTGAGATATCGGGGCCCCTCGCGGAACTTTCAGTGGACGAGGAGAGCAGGGATGACCTGCTGGTGCACATGTCCCGGAAACAGCAGCTGCTCCATGTCCTGATTGGTGTGATTGGGGACATGAAGGTGGTTTCAGTAGAAGGACTATTCCGTATATTGAATGATTACGAGGAGGATATTCATGGGAATGGGGAGCGAACCGGACTCTGTGTATCAACGGAATACCTTGATGACCTGATCGATGACCTCCGGAAGCTCCGGGTGGTCCAGGGTAACATTGACCGGATAAGACTGACAAACCAGAAGTGGGTAATTCCCGGGAAGTAATATCCGGGACCAGTATCACTGTCCTCACCGGGATATATACCCGGTCCTGGATGATGAGGGTTGTGTTTTTAAGTGACGTTATATACTCCGGGAGGCAGGAATCCTTCTCCCAAAAGTGAAGGAAAAGATACTAGGGACAAACAGATTGGAACACATCCTGTAGTAGTAATGTTTCGTTATACAAGATTAAAGAAAATATTGTGGGGAAAGGGTTAAAATATCAAAAAAAATGCATTCGCATCCTTTTTTTTGATAATAGACTTTCAAGATCACCTTTTATCTGAATATCCGGCTCAATTATCGCTTCTTTGAAAATATTTTTGTTAACACCCTTCCGTGATTGTTCCCCCTGCAGCTTTACATCATGGTTTCCCGAACACCATCAGGTGATCGAGAGGGGTATTTCCTGTAATTGTTTTGAATGATTCAGGGGAATGAAAAGGCCTTTTCGCTGCAACAAGGGCTGCTTTCTTTTTACCTACACCGGGCAGCCATTTAAGTGCCTGCACAGGCAGATGGTTGATATCCAGCGGGACCGGCAGGGCTGTCAGGGACCTCATGCCAAAATCCACAACTGCTGAATCAAGTACTGTTCGTGGTGCTAACGGTAGTGGGATACCGATGAGGATCGGGTATGATCCCATCTGCCGCCCGAAAGAAACCTGTCCCTGAGTTTCGATGATCAAGTCCCGGAATACCGTACCTATCGGAAAAACCCGTTCGAGCATCAGCCTGTCAAATTTAACCCTCACAAATTCTTTAAATGCCCTGAACCCGGCATCATGGAGGCCAAGCGTGTTGCTGTCATAGGCACGGGTACCAGGGAATGGCATCAGCTGTCGCACATTTACACGCCTGATAAGAGACCTGCCCTCTAGGATCTGCTTCAGGAACTGCTGGTTATGCTCAAAAGTCTCACGTGTTTCACCGGGAAGCCCACTGATGAAATTAAGTCCCGGGAGAAGTTCCGGGATGCCATCAGTCCTTGCAGCACCAACGTCATTGACAATACGAATCGCTTCCATTACCTCATCCGGGCCGGCTTTCAGATTGTTCATCCTGATTACTTCAGGGTCTGCAG
>JBAXTR010000037.1:0-12429 GCA_037130095.1 Methanomicrobiales archaeon | reverse complement strand
ATATCAGATACCTGATAGTGAGGGGGGCTAAAATCGACCAGTTATTGCTTGATCCAACATGGGGACCGTTTTTGCGGACCCGAAAATCTGTAGAATCCAAACGGCGAGCAGCAAAAATATTCCACACACTCGAACAGACGCGGACCCCACACGGCTGTAAGTTTGTATCACGCCAGGATATTGAACAGGCGCTTGATGAATCTGAATTAATTTCCATTGCTTCCTCCAACCTGGACCGTTTATTAAAAGACATGGAGGAACAGGGACTGGTTGAAAAAATTAAGGTCCGTGATAACGACCAGAAAACAGGTAATCCGGAACGGACCTATTACCGGTTGAACAGCCTTATATTTTCCCCGGATTACCAGGGGAATGATCTTAAGACCCATTTCAAGGAATTGCATAGCGAGAGTGAAAATCTCTCATATTACATCAAGGAACTGTTCATTTTCATCAAAGAAAAAGGATTGATGGATGAATGGACCGCAAGGCAGACCCGGCAAATGGAAAAAAGTCTTGTCGAGAAATGTGGAAACAATTCGGAAAATCAGGATAAAGCCTTTTCAGCCATGTTGAAGTCAGCTCTTCAAAAATTCAAGCAGTATCAACGGTTATTTAATAAAAGAAATGGCGAAGAAATGATTCTTTTATTGACATCGGGTAAGCATACTGAGTTCATTGCTAGAGTTGAAAGTAGGGTCGGGAAGAGAAAGACGGTCGGGAAGAAATGAAACATTCATCCCATCAGGCGGAGTAGATCATCGATCGCACGTCTTGCATCATCCGGGCCCATACCCCCATACATCTGAAGTGCATCCCGGTCATCGGAAATTATTGTGAGAATCTCTACGAGAAATTCATATTTCCGGACCATATCCCCCAAGAACATCAAATCGAGATCCGTCCCCCCGTTCCTTGGATCAATCAGGGATAAAATGTCTGCCCGATCTTTCCTGAGCTTACCTTTCTCCCAATCTTCATTGTGCGAAGCGTGTTCCTCTATCCGGTAAGCCCGGTCCCATGCTGCTTTCAGTTTCAGGAGCAACAGAAGTGAGCGTTCAGGAACCGTGACAATAAGGCCCGGAGATATTTCCTTACGAACCGTCCTGCCTTCCAGGAGTTTCATTGGACAATCCAATTCCATCCCTTCAAAACAATTTTTATGGTTCCTGGGAATGAAATCGATGATAACTTCTCCATCTGGTGGGATGATCTTCACAACACTGTTTCTGAACGGAGGATTTCGTCTTTTAATAAATCCCCGTGTTTGCTCCAGGTGTCTCATTAGATGTTGTCGCGTTACAGCATTGGTCACCAGATCAATATCGATAGATCCGTACCACGGATTATAACAATATACCGCCCATCCTCCAATCAGGACGGTTTTAGCATCCTCTGGACTTTCCCGTTCATGAACCCAATGGAAAATTTCTGCAAGCTCTGCTAACGAGGTTTCAATGACTGAACGGGGAACCTCATAGGGTGCCATAGTTCTCCACTAGTTTCAGGGTCAGATCGCGACCACCGTACCCAAGTCCTGCCAGATCGAGAAGAGCCTGGCTGGGGGATACTACCCGGATCTCTTCAATTGTCCGCGTATCGGAAAACACGTCCCGATCCGGCTTGTATACACGGATCTTTATTCCATTCGTGTCAGCTGCATCAAAGGATTTAAGAAACGGATCTAGATGATCTTTAGAAATATAGACATACACCGTATCATGCCGGAATCCGTATTTTGTATACATACCCCCTGCGGTAAAACCCGTGAAGGCACAGTCAATGTTCTGCTTTTGGCACATTGTCGTAATAGTCCGGGCTACAGACGGTGCGTCACTATCGGGAAGCAGCACTTCATGATAAAATAATTTTTCAAAGGGCCGCTCCCATGCGATACCATTCAGTAGTTTTGGGATATCCTGAAGTTTTACGTAATTGTTTACTTCGATAACAATCCCTTTTGCAATCAGGCTCTGCACCGTTGCATGGGTCCATCCATACGAGACATTTGTTTTCAGGGAAAGATGCCGGATGGAACACTCCTTCTCCTGGAGGAGGGCGATCACAATTTTCCATGATTTTGCAGAACTGATTTTTTCAATACGCCGCACGTCTGACTTTTCGCTTTCATTAATGCGTGACCGATAGGGCAATGCAATTATCCGGATATCACATGCATGGGCCATTTTTTCAGTCTCGGGGGAAACAATTTTGCTTGCAATAATAAATTCAGTTTCCCGGTTCTGTAATTCCGTGTCCTGAAGAATTTTTTTGAGGACCAACTGACGGCCTATCTTTTCTATCGTCAACCGGGATGTGATTTCAATGATGTATTTTTTGGAGAAATCTTCGATAATCAGATCCGCCGTAAACGGAAATTCATTCGAGACCATAACTTCCCGGGCAATTGTTGCACTATCGTTGATACCAAGTTCATGTTTTATATAATCCAATATCGAATCATCTTCGCCGTTGATCATGTTGTTACTATATCTCTATATTACGATACCATAATAAAGTTATCAGTGATAATTTGATTTTCATATCTATCGCAATTTGATGATATGATAATAAAGGTATCAGTGATAATAGACTAAAACAAACCCTAAAATATAACGGAAACCAATCAAATCCTGCTTTTTAATTTCTTACGGAACGCTTCGATTTTTTCGTTCGTGAGACGGTCAATGATATCTAACAGGGTTGCGTTGAACGATTCCGCGGTATGGATGAGTGAGACAGCATCGTCACGAACCGGTGCGGAACTGACATAGTATTGCTTATCTAATCTCTCTTTCTTGGCTTCCCACAAGTCGGTATTATCGATACCATAGATTTCTTTGAGAAGGATTATTGCGGCGGAATGGTTTTCGCACTTAATACCGGTGGCGAAGAACAGGGCAAGGACAGAATGGTACATGCTGTAATATGCCATCGACACAGACTCTTCGAAGAGATCGTTTTCGAGGAGCAATTTGGCTGAAATTAGATGGCTTTCTGACTTTTTCAGGTAAGCCTTCTTCATCTCATCACTCGGCGCAACCAGACTGAGAACGCCTTCCGTATGGAGTCGTTTTAGAAATGTGTTCGGCATGTTCTCATACTCCCGATTTGGGTCGCAGCTTACTCATCGCATAAATCCTGTCTTTTCAAAATATGCTTCAACACCCTTGATAATTATATGGTCTTTCATTATTTCCCGGATAAGAAGGTTATCAGGATCGAACTCACCGATCTTTACGCTCAGCGATGAATGCCGTTGTTCAAGTTGTTTCTTCAAATCGTTGTTGAGCGTTTCGATATAAATGTCAATATCGCTTTCCTTATTTTGGAGACCTTTTACATAACTCCCGTAGAGGAGCGCAAGTGGAATCTCCTGCATTTCATTAGTGGCTTGAAAAATTCCACGCAGAATTGGATGCAGACTCACAATTAAAGACTGTTTATAGATTTCGGCGATCATCGCAGCATTTCTGCCTTCGATGGTCTTTTTGAGGCTAAAGACTTTATTTTTCCCTTTCATCCGGAAATCAACGATATTGTCTTTAGTTAGATCACGGAGTTTACGCAGAACTGTTGCATGGTTACGGCTAAGCTGGTCAGCAATGGCTCTGGTATGAAGATCCTCCTTGATAAGCAATGCAATAATATCATTGGTTAAATTTTGTTCCACATGGTTCATTTTTGAACCAATCAAAAATAAGGATTGCGGTTGAACCGCCGAAACCCATCAAACAAGAGTATCCATGGTGGCTCGTCCACTAACACCGGCCAATCCTTCCTGTAATGTCTTCATTCTTTTCTGAAGTTCCTCCATCTGCTGCTGAATGGTCAGGTGTTCCGGCTCCTTCTCTGCCTGCTCTTCAGCCTGTAATATTTCCATTGCAGTTTTTGAATCAAGAATCAATGAACACTTAGGACAATATCTCATATCATAAGCGCACAATCCGCCGCACCTGGGGCACTGGCGGGCTTCAAGAGTGCTCTCACCTGCCTTTTCGTCTTCTTTGATTATTCCTGCTTTTGAAAGAACTTTGTTCTCAACATCTGCACCGGATAGATGGACATAAACTGCCGGCATCAGGGAGGAAGATTCCCACCCGGCTATGATGCGTAATTCCATCTCGCTAAATCCCTGTTTTGATAAATCTGTGAGACGAGCATGCCTTATTCCATGTGGGTAAACCCGTTTTTGAATCCCCGCCTGTGCTGCGATAATCTTGAGACGGTTCTGAACCGTATGGGAGTTCAATACCTTTTTTCCTGTACCATACCTGTTGTATGTAATGAAAAGCGGTGAGTTAGGGTTATTTTTCATTGGGTGCATGTTCACCCATGCCTGCAGGTCCGGGACACATGAGGTTAGCCGCATTCTTCTCTCTCCGGTTTTGCCATCAACGATGATTACAGCCCCGTACCGGTCGAACGCGACATGGCCAATACTCCTGGATAGGATTTCATTTATTCGAGCTCCTGAATCCCAGAGTAGCATGATCAGCGCACGGTCCCGCTGCGTATCACAGGATGCGACCATCTTCTGAATATCTTCCCGGGTGATTAGTTGATCTACGGGGAGTTTTCGTTTCGGCTTCTGGATCTTGAAGGTGATCAGTTGGTCCACTTGATCGGGCAGGAACCATTTTAGAAATAGTTTCAATTCGAGAATATCGCCCTGAAGTGTAAAGGGGCTGACCGTTTCTTTCCGTTCCAGGACGTAATCTTCAACATCTGATGGTAAAATTGCCTTAATATCCTGGAATTTGTTGTATAACAAGAATATGTAGACCCTCCATAATTTTAGTTCGACAGTTTTGGGACTGAGGTTCTTCAGTTTCAGGTATCGTGCATAATTAACCAAATAAGCACTATTTATTGGATCTATTTTTTTCAACCGATCAAGTTCTTTCATTGCCCGATCCTCTAAAATACACATGTGTTTTTTTGGTATATAGTGCCGTTGGATGGCATAAGACTCAAGATCTGTTCCCGAAGGGGTTCGCGGGTTCGACTCCCTCCCCTCGCACTTTTATAAAATATTATTACAATGCACCCCAGGTTGTGTTTTTAAACCAGAATTCCGATTCGTTCTATTCCAGGGGTTATCCTTACCGGATTTGCCCGGTAACCGGAAGCATACCAATCCCTGCCAGGAAAAAATCAAATAACATATCTGCGTGTATGCGCAGAAGGTGATGATTATGACAATAACTATTGAGCCTGTAAAGGGACTTCCCCTGATCCACGAGGGTGATGACCTGCCCGGAATGATTGCGGAACGGATCAGCATCAGGGACGGTGATATCCTCTGCATTGCATCATCAGTCTACTCAAAGTCGAAAGGCTATACCCGCAGGCTTAACGATATTACTCCGACAGAACGGGCTGTCAGGATTGGAAAAATGACCGGGGAGGACCCACGTTTTCTCCAGGGTGTTCTTGACGCATCGACTGACGTCCTCCTTGAATACCCGTTTATCCTCTCCGAAGTCGCTGGTGGACATATTGGTGTCCGTGCCGGGGTGGACCAGAGTAATATCGAGGATGGCATGATTATTCTCCTCCCGCCCGACTCGATGAAGGCAGCAGAAGAGGTGAGAACACGGATCAAGGATATCAATGGCAGCGATATCAGGGTCATTATTACTGATACCGTGGGCAGGGCATTCAGGCGCGGGCAGACAGGGAACGCAATCGGCTGGAGCGGGATGCCTGCAATACGCGATTTCAGGGGTGACACCGACCTCTTCGGGCACGTCCTGAAGATTACTGAGGAGGCCGTCGTGGATGAGATTGCCGGGTTTGCGAACTTTATCATGGGTGAGAGCAATAACGGTGTCCCAGCCGTTGTGTTCCGGGGATGCGAAAAATGGAACGGGCATGATGAGCTCTACTACCACGCAGACGAGGATATAATAAGAAAAGCGTTGTGTTCCCGGTAAAACTCTTTTTTTCAGGTAATGTTTCCCTCTTGATAGTCCCTGTTTTCCAGGTACTTCCCGTGGGGCATAATAAAAAAAAAGGTGGATTTCAGGCACCAAAATATGCCTTGACCTGCGGCTGGAACAGGTAGTAAAGGATGATCGCCGCGATGATAATCCCGAGTAATGCACTAAATCCGGTTGTAAACAGGCTCACGATGCCGATCAGGACGCTGATGGCCGAGAAAATAACCCCTACAATCCAGACCCATGGCCACGCCTTGAAACATCCAATCCCAAGCAGGAGATCGATGATACCGATGATGAAAGCCACAACTCCAATCGCGGCACCAAGGCTTCCAAGCCCGGCGATGCTCAAAATTGCCCCTCCAACGATTCCCCCGATAATTGCAAAGAGTCCCCCTATAATCCAGAGGACTCCAAGAATGGTAACTCCCAATGGTCTTTCTGACATAGCATTTCATTTATCGGGCGCTACTTATGTGTTACCATTTGTAAGAAATCGAAATACCAGATGAATTCCTTTCGTTTAGAATGCACCTGAGTAGAATTTCTTCAGCCCTGGTCCATCCCGGGCAGATCCTTAACCTTCCAGGCCAGTGAGATATTTTTCAGGAAATTACCCGCGCCATTAGACTACATTCTACCCATTCATTAGCCCGGTAATAGGCCGGGCTGCAAGGTCAATGTAATCACAGGTAAAACCGGGTATTCAAAGTTAATTAATGGATAATTTCCTGTTGCTGTTAAAACAGGGTCATACCTGATTTACCTGTCTGACTAACTATTGAGTTAAAAAATATAACAATCGTGAACATTTTTATTGTATGCGATTCCTATGAATAACATTATCTCGGGGATCCCTTTTCTCCAGGGTGACAAAACATGTATGATCTTCAAAAATTACGCCAGGAATTTCCAATACTCTCGAAGTGCGTTTATCTCGATAGTGCCTCGACAAGCCAGACACCCCGGTGTTCAGTCGATGCCATGTGTGAATACTTTTTTGAATACGCGGCAAATCACGGACGAGGGGCGCATCACCTGGCAAGGAAGACCACGGAAAAGTACGAAGAGACACGGTCCCGCCTCGGAAATTTTCTGAAGGTCTCCCCTGAGCATATTATTTTCACAAAAAATACCACGGATTCTGTTAATACGGTAGCGAACGGCCTTACCTGGAAACGTGGAGACGAAATTATCACCACGTGGCTGGAACACCATTCAAATCTCCTCCCCTGGATGAACCTTAAGAAAAAAGGTGTCCGTGTAACAATAATCCCACATGAAAATGGTTATCTGAAACCGGAGACCGTCCAGGAGGCGATCTCCTCAAAGACGAGGCTTATCGCTGTCACCCATATGCCAAATATTCTCGGGACACCTCAACCGGTTGAGGCAATCGGTCGGATTGCCCACGATGCCGGGGTACCAGTTATTGTTGACGGGGCACAGTCTGTCGGGCATTTTCCTGTTGACGTAACCTACATCGATTACCTGGCAATTCCGGGGCATAAAGGACTCCTCGGGCCGCAGGGTACGGGGGCGCTCTATATGAAAGCCCCCGAGTCTTTGAACTGTTCGATCTTCGGGGGAGGGATGGTGGTTTCGGTCTCGCATAACGAAGTAAAACTGCTACCGCCCCCTGCAAAATTTGAACCAGGCACCCCCAATATCCCCGGGGTTATCGGACTGGGGCCTGCAATTGACCTCGTCAGTTCCCTTGGTGTCAGGAACATCCACACCCATGAGAAAAAGCTCGGATCGCTGATGTACGACGGCCTGGTCAAGATCCCCGGTGTGAGTGTCTACAGCCCGCATGGGACCGGTGTCGTGTCGTTTAATGTCGCCGGAGAGAACCCGAATGAATTTTCCCGGAAACTTGATGATTACGGGAAGATCTGTGTACGGAGTGGGATGCACTGCGCAGAACCGCTGGCGAGCAGTTACCATTGCCAGGGGACAATCCGGGCCTCGGTTGGTTGTTATACAACGACCGATGAAGTTGATGCCCTGATAGATGGTGTCCGGCACCTGACCGGGAATGCATTGGTCTGATCCCGGTGAATACAAAGCGAACGGTCCTTGAAGCGATTGGGAATACCCCGCTCATCGAGATCAGGAACCTCAACCCTTTCCCCGCAATCCGCATTTTTGCGAAGTTTGAAGGCTGTAACCCCGGTGGATCAATTAAGGACAGAATAGCCCTTTACATGATCCTGGCTGCAGAACGATCTGGTGAACTTACACATGATAAGATCATCATGGAACCGACCTCCGGGAATACCGGCATTGCACTTGCCATGATCGGGGCGGCAAAAGGCTACCAGGTAAAGTTGGTGATGCCCGGGTGCGTCAGCGTCGAACGGAGGCGGATTATTGAGGCATTTGGTGCAGAAGTGGTGATATCTCCGCCAGAGGAAGGGACGGATGGTGCGATACGCCGGGCCTGGCAGCTTGCCAAAGAGGAACCGGGCCGGTACTATATGCCTGACCAGTTCTCAAACCCTGCCAACATCCTGGCCCACTACGAGACCACTGGCCCGGAAATCTACGCTGAACTCGGTGGAACGATCGATTGTTTTGTTGCAGGTATGGGGACCACCGGGACCCTGATGGGAGTCGGGAAATACTTAAAAGAGAAGGACCCGTCGATCCGTATCATCGGGGTAGAACCGGAACCGGGACATGCTATCCAGGGCCTGAAAAACATGGAGGAGGCAATCGTCCCCGGGATATACAAGGCAGATTTTCTTGACCAGAAGATCCGGATCGGGGACGAGGAGGCGTATGTAATGGCCAGGAACATTGCGACCCGCGAAGGGATTTTTACCGGGATGTCAAGCGGTGCAGCACTGGCAGGTGTGCTGAAGGTCGCAGAATCTCTCGGTTCCGGCACGATTGTCACTATTTTTCCTGACCGGGGGGACCGCTATCTTAGTACCACGCTGTTCCGTTCGATCTGCAGCGATTGCAACCCTTAGGAAACTGATGAAGGCTCCCGTAACCGGGAAAAGCCCTGTGGGCCTGTGGCATCGATATTCCCGGGCATTTCTCTCATTTTGTGTCTGCCCCTGTTAGCTCCCGTACTTATCAGTACCACCGGCGTTCTTTGCCAAAGATGAGCAGGGGCAACAGGGTACCCATGACAATCGATGCTGCGACAAACAGGGACAACAGGCCGTTCGAGATGGTCGAGGACACCACGGTATAGGGAACGGACTGGCCCATGCTTATTATCTCGGCCATGCCCTGCAGGCTCAGGATGATGTAATAACCGGGGACAAACTGCACCGAGGCGGCAACGAGGGGAAGTGCGATGGGTAGTTTCCAGTATGGACAGATAAGAAGTGCAAGCATGGAAATAACAAGCGTCCCGCAGAATACACCGAGGTATACATCCCCCCCTGTCATGACAATCCCATTCCTGAGAAGGCGGCCAGCTGCACCACAGATAAAACACACAAGGATTGCCTGGCGGGGTGCATTCATGAGGACGCAGTAACAGGCAGCGGTAAGTCCTCCAAGGGCCGTAACGGTGACCAGTGACACGGAGAGCGGCAGGTAAAGGCCAGGTCCGTCCTGGCCGGGATTGTAGATGAGCAGGACTGCGAGTACCCCGACCGTCATGATGGCCAGCACGTTGAGGAACACTACCAGACGGGGTATACCGATATGCAGGTGATTCCTGAGCACCTCCCAGCCCCCGTTGATCAGCTGGTAACCGGGTATAACGAAGATGCAGGGAATGATGAGGGATATCAACGGCGTGTTCGTTGGTATCACCCGGGATAATATCGCAGCTACGAGGGTGGCAACGAGGGTGGTGGCGAGTACAACCAGGTAGTAACTGTATCCCCTGCCGGTAACCAGGATCCGTACAGTTGCCGCCAACAGGGCTGCGATCCCGATGATAAGGAGGGCCCATGCATCCGCATGGTTGAAATAACCGAAAATTACGGTAAACAGGGTAACAGCCGCGATAGTAAGGATGCGATCATAGTGAAGCCAGAGCGGTAGTCGTTCGAGGTCGTGAAGGACCGTGCCCGGGTCTTTACCGTCCGGCAGGGAGTGGAGGTACCTGCTGATTTCCGAAATGGCATTGGCGTTCAACGCAACAGGCATCGGGTAATCCACCATGCCCACTTTCCGTTTTGTCCCCTGTTCGACCGTGATAACCAGTGCCTCAAAACCGAGGAGTACCTTGAGCTTTCCACCATCCAGTTTTTCATTCAGGAATGCGATGGAATCAAGGATCCTCTGCCCGGGTGAGCCGGCGGTGAAGAGAAGCCTGCCGAGTTCAAGTTCAGCATTCAGGATATCCCTGAGCCGGTCCCCGCCACCAGCTGGAGCTTTAGTACCCTGCCCACTGGTATTTGTTATGTCAGTTGTATCCACCGGGGTCACCTTTTCCATGGTGAAGTTACCGACGCCGGAAATTACTGTAATTGATATTCCTGAAGGGAAAACGAATGCTATTCCGGAGCCTTTATGTGAGCAAATGATTGTATTACGAATAAATCTTCCCTTCCGGATTGTATATACACCGTGCAATGGTCCCCTGGCCAGGGCCGGGTATGGTTTTTTTGGGTAATTACAAAAAGACTGCGGATAAACCGATATCCCGGACTTTCTTTTCAAATTCGATTGTATTCTGTTGGAAAGTGAGAAATTATTATCCTTATATTGTCTTGTGAAAATCAAAAAAGAAATAGTTATAAGCTGATTTGGGAGATGTCTAGATAGGCTCAGTATCAAAGAGGTTTACCTAAGATCCCGGTAGTGAATGAATCTGGAAACCTCCCTTGATTAGTATGCCGTGGGGGTTCCCAAATTGTTTCTGAATAGTAAGGTCTATGGGTTAATTTTGGTATGCACGATTCTGTCGGTGTTTTTTATACCGGTTTTTGCGGAGAATGAAACAGTGAACGGGGAGACCCCGGCGTTAATTGATCTTTCAGGTGGGCAACCTTTGATCATCGAACCCTCTGGTACGCCAACACCGGAGATAACAGCGATAGTAACCGTTGAACCAACCACAATCCCAACGACGGCACCGATAACTATTGAACCTACAGAGATCCCCACAACTCAGCCGACAATAGTTACTACTCTTGAGGTTACCACCGAACCAACCACAATCCCAACGACGGCACCGATAACCGTTGAACCTACAGAGGTCCCTACAACCCTGCCGACCACCGTTGTAACTATTGAGGTAACCGCAGACCCGACAGTACTTCCTACAACTGCTATTATAACGGCTGAGCCCACGATGGTCCCAACAACACAGCCTATAATAGCAGCAGGGACCACCCCCCTGTTATCAGACAACTCAACAGAAATCCAGGAACCGGTCATCAATGAATCAGCCATTGGCAGTATTGCACCAACAGAAGTTGCACCGGTCATTCTGGTTACCGGTTCAAATGGTACGATAGAACTGAACCAATCTTCCGGCAGCCCTCAGCCTGGTGGTTTCAACCTCTCATGGACCATGGACATCATTGATCCTCCACTTAACGAGACAAATCTGCAGGGGTCCGGGTCGAGCCAGTACTGGGAGATCAATGCATCCACCGGCCCTTCCGGTAGCACTAACCTTTATCCCCTTGATAAGGTGGGCCTCACGACCAACTTCCTGTTTGGGATCTGGATCCATGATGTTTCCAATATAATCCTTGACGGCATGGGCCGGACCCTTCAATATAACGGCCCTGCCAACCAGGGTGCAACAGGTGTAGTAATCAATAATACGGAGGGTGGGACGAACCAGAATATCAAGATCGTTAACCTGACCCTCCTCGGCTGGGACACTGGGATCTCGATCCAGAACTCCGACAATGTCTACGTGATGGACAATGTCACGGTTACCGGGAACAAAGATTCCAGCCCAGCAGGGATTACCGGATCAGGTATTGTTGTAAAGGACTCCACCAATGTCTTTATCGCATCAAATTTGTCAGCCGGATTCGTGACAGTTCAAAACAACGGGCAGGACGGGATTGTTTTCAACAACGTCACCGGTGGGCTGATCAACAATACCTATGTGGGGAATAATCGAAATACCGGGATTAACCTGACTTCCTCACGAGGGGTTACGGTGCAGAATGTCACTGCTACAGGGAACTCCCAACACGGCATCTTGCTCTACGGTTCGAGCAACAACAACCTCACCAGCAATAACGTCAGCGGGAACGAATATCACGGCATCATTCTCGAAAGTTCAAGCAACAACACGCTGACTGACAACATGGCGAGCGGGAATAAACATTCCGGCATCATTCTCTACCAAAATTCGAACTACAACAACCTCACGAACAACAACGCCAGCGGGAACTCCCAATACGGCATCGTTATCAGCAATTCAAGCAACAACAACCTCACCAGCAACACCGCGAACTTGAATAGTGATGGCATCTTGCTCTACGGTTCGAGCAACAACAACCTGACTGGTAACATCGCAAGCGAGAACAGCTTTAACGGCATC
>JBAXTR010000369.1:0-1961 GCA_037130095.1 Methanomicrobiales archaeon | reverse complement strand
GTATTAAAGTCATTCGTTATAGACAGTAGAGCCGGAATACGGATTACCCGGTATCGCGATACTTCAGTGAAATAAGGATTAAATATGTCCCGATTTGAAAATCATGCGATTTTTACCGATACCAATTCTGTACCGGTCCGGTTACTATCTGTGTTGAAAAGCCAGGTGGACCCGTCCCCGGGGACCCCTGTTTCACTATTGACTAATTCCCCGGCAGGAGAACTATCCGGGGACACCACGGTCACGGTTTACCACTCGAGCCTTGTTGTCCCATACTGGTCAACAACGCCGTGTTTCGTCGGGTAGCTGTTCCAGTCTACCAGACCATTCAGGACAGGGTAGTCGCGTTCCACCGCGTGAATAACCCGGGTGACCACCCTTTCCTCGCGTACCTTAAACCAGACCTTTACTTCAGGGTCGAAATATATCTGGCCCACGGTGTAGGTATCATCATCATTGACTTTTACGATGACCCAGCCACGGTCTTTGTCGTAACTTGAGTCGGCGGGACTTTTCTGGACCGACGACCCGGCAGCATATTTCGGACCGGAAGTGGTATTTGCCATTGTCTGGTTATTGGACTGGTTTGTCATTCCCCCAATTTGCGTATTCTGGGGGGTTACCATTGCAGTATTCTGACCTGCAGTTCCCTGCCCTGCAGGTACGGGCGTGGATTGCGGTATGGATGATGGACCCTGCCCGGTACCGGGACCCTGATTTGTTGGCTGGATACAGCCGGATGAACTTACCAGCGCACAAAGAACAATAAAGAGTGTAATAAGGAATATTTCACGCCTTACACCAAGCTGCATACTACAATCCTGTTCTGCCTGACTATAGACATTTCGAAAATGACAGTATTTTCCCATCCCCGGTGAATTGCCGGAACGTTGCACCGATCTGCCGCCCACCGGATGTAACTTCCCGGAAAGGATAACGTTGGAAAAAATGTATGTGAGTAAGGGGGATCCGGGCTTTATTAAGCCCGGATTATCATGGCAAGGGATGGAAAAAGGCTACAAAGAGTGCCATTACCAGCAATGATATGCAGAGATTGGTAATGACCGGGCCTGGCTTCACCTGGGTGGTATGCGGTTCTTCCGCATCCGTCACCGGCAGGTATGACCTGCCCGGCCCGTTTTTCCTGCTAACTATGGACTTTTTTTCCGTATTGGATTCATTGACCATGATTGTATCACCAAATTGAACTCCTGTAAGTGGAAAATACTAATGATTGCGGGGGTGTTCTTACCGTACTGGTACATTTTTTTTTAATTACCAGGGCCTGCCTCCCGTTTTGTTGCCACGGATTTCTCCCATGTGGGTGTCTCTGAATTCTTCAAGCCATGTCCTGAGTGCAGCCGTGTCACCGTTAGCGATGGCAGTCTCAGCTGCTGAAACATCAACTCCCTGCTGTGCAAGTTTGTTAATGATATCACCTGGTACCGGCCGGTTTTCATTCCCCGTCTGGTTTTTTGGGTTGGCTTCGCGGTATGCCTCGAGCCACGTCCTGAGTGCAGCCGTGTCACCGTTAGCAAGTGCGGTCTTTGCTGCTGAAACATCAACTCCCTGCTGCTCGAGTTTGTTAATGATATCACCTGGTACCGGCCGGTTTTCATTCCCCGTCTGGTTCCTGGGGTTTGCCTCGCGGTATGCCTCGAGCCATGTCCTGAGTGCAGCCGTGTCATTGTTGGCGATAGCCGTTTTTGCTGCTGAAACGTCGACACCCTGCTGCTCGAGTTTGTCGATGATGTTGAGTGGTGCTCCATGACCCTGTCCCTGGGCAGTCTCATTCCTGGAGCCCTTTCCAAAAGCATGCGGTGTGGTAACTGCCGCACTGGCGAATCCTACGACCAGTGCAACGACCACGCAGACTCCGAGAGCCCCTAATAATATTCCTGATTTTTTCATGGGTATTTCTCCTCTATCGTTCGGTGCTCGTGCAGTACCCTGCACACACC
>JBAXTR010000368.1:0-1970 GCA_037130095.1 Methanomicrobiales archaeon | reverse complement strand
TCATCGACTTGATGATATCGATATACACCGGCTGTCCAAACTTGGAAAGACTTGCCGTCCTTCCTAAATAAGCAGTGGTTGAGTATACTCCCTGGACGAATGTGGCCAGTCCGGCCCCGAGGACGATCGCAAGAATCGGGTTGATCTGCATGGCCATAAATGCCCACGCAATTCCAGCCCCCAACGCGATCCAAAGACCCCAGGCGGGTGGTTCACCAGCAATTGCCTTGTTATAGATCCTATGAATGTAACCCATCTGCGGTGCTAGCTGAACCTGTGAGTTCGGGTCCCCCTGTGATCCGATATCAGATTCAACATCTTCCGCAGCACCGGCTACAGTGGCAAGTGCTCCTGCCAGTGCAGTAATTCCAATGCTAAATACAATGTTGTCCATTTAGCCTCCTCCTGCGTGCTGTAATAGTGCACGAGAGTGTTCATGCTGCATTACGACTCACATCGAGTACAAACCCTTTGTGGTTCAATTAAAGAGGTTGGTTATAACTTAATTAAAGGTTTCGAAACGTTTTGGGGGTTTTCTGCCATTATTTTCGCCGGATTAATAAAATAATGCCATATTGGGGATATCAACTCATATTATATTTCATTAACTAAAAAAAAATTGTGCAGATGTTTTGATATATATACTATATTGAGCGCTCTTATCGGCGATTCGCTATCCGGACGCTCCGCTGCAGGATTTTTAGACCAGAAAAAAAAACACTAAATAACAGTATACGGGGAAATATTTCCAAAGTTTGATGTAACCGATAATAATGTGATAAAAATCCCGTTTTTCGTAAAACAAGGCCTCTTAATAATCAGATACTGACTTATGCATCAGTGCCATCACACCAGGTTTTTTTCTTTTCCCGTGACCCGGGAGGAACCCGGTCATTTCCATGGGGGGTGAATCGAACATCTCCCTGTCAAGCCGATCGTTGATCTCGTCAAAAATACGTTTATACGCGATACAATGGGGGTCAACGCCCCTTATTTCGCCGTCTGTCGGTGCAATCGCGTTGTACGGACAGCCCCCCCTGCAGTACCTGACATGGGAACATTCCCCACATTCCCTGTCAACGTATTCCTTATACCGGGCCATCAGCATTCCCGGCCCGGTACGGGCGAGATCTTCCGGGGTGGGATGATCACGGACATTTCCCATGACGTAATCCTTCATTCCGACAAAGCGGTAACAGGGATAGATGCTGCCATCCGGTCCGACGGCAAACGTGGTCCCCATGCAGTCCACGTAGGTGCAGACCGATCCGTGGCGGGTAAATACGCACCTGCAGAGGTCATTGATATTCATGATCTCCATGTCCCCGTGATGTTCGAGGGCTTTGTCCAACAGGTACACGAGCAGGTCTCCATAGTCTTCCGGGTCAAGTGCCCACTGTTTCGGGTTTTCAGACCGCAGTGAAGGTAAAGCCGGGTGCAGTTTGAGGACAAATTTGTTCCGGTGGAAAAAATCAACAATCTCTTCCCTTGATTTTACCGATTCGCAGGTAAATGTGCAGATGAACCGTACCGTAAGACCATTCTCTCTCGCTATCTTGTACCCGTCCATGGTCTTCCTGAAATATCCATCCCCCCTCTGGCTGTCGTTAATATCCTCGGGACCATCAATGCTCGACCCTATCGGGACATGGTATTCGGCCAGGATCTGGGCTATTTCAGGGGTCATCCGCCAGAGGTTGGTCTGCATCGCAAATTCCGGGTTCTGGTCCTTCAAACCATTTGAAATGAGTGGTAATGCATTCCGGTAAAAATCCGCCCCGGCAAGGAGCGGTTCCCCACCATGGAACGTAAAGGTGATCCGGTTCTTCCCGAGATCTTTTAACCAGTTGACCACTTCCTGTACCGTTTCAATGCTCATCACCGGAGATCCTTCCTCGGAACTCCAGCAGTAGCTGCACTTTGAGGGGCAGCCTAATGTCGGGATGAGCATGATATGGAATGCATTTTTC
>JBAXTR010000367.1:0-1981 GCA_037130095.1 Methanomicrobiales archaeon | reverse complement strand
GTCCTCTACCAGGCGTGATACATCAGAGCGGGCGATCGCTGCCTGGACTATTTTCACATCGATCCTCAACATGCCGCCGGACAGTTTCACGGTTCCGACGTGCTCAATATTGGGAAATACGGTTTGCGACACGTTCTTTCACCACATACTAAGTCTACTTGTGCCATTATATATCGTCGCCATGCGTAGTGTGAAAGTGTATATCGTGTTATATCGTCACATAATGCAATAATAAAACAGGAAATTTTGCCCTGCGGGTCAGCCCACTGCCGGCCTCCGGCCGTCTCCGAAGGCTGCCCCTTCGGGTTCTTGTTCGTTGGGACGATGTCGCTCCTCGACGCCGCGACGGCCTGCCAGCCGTAAACCAGGGCGTCTTCGTCGCTGGTTGTGGTTGTTACCTGACCCAACCATATCCTGATCATTCGGGCCGTCGAAGGTGGCCGGCCCCCACAAGAAGCCCGCAAGCGGTAGCGGAAAGCGGGCGATTTTGGTTACCGTGAAGGTAAAGGGGATATGCTGATCGGCGCTGTTTTATTATTGATACTATAACTCAAAGAGAGTTATTGCCCGTAATCCAGGGAAACAATCAGGGCCTTTTGCTGTTGAATAACCTGATGAAACTCGTCCTTTGTCCGGGAAACCAGTTCATGAACAAGATAATCTGGTTGTATCATCTCGATAATCTCCCTGCTTGCAGAATCAGAAAAAGGCTGATGTTGATCGCTATTGCGGCGATAAGGTGAGAGAATATTCACTTTTTCCCGGAACGACATGGTCGAGAAGGATGCGGGGGGTGGAATATGAAGATTACAGAATATCGAATACAGGCAGAAGATTGTGCTTATTCATGTTTCATGCCAATTTTATAATTTTTGGGCCGGGTCCCACACAATCCAGCCTTGGTCTATAAAAACATCGTGATGTCTTTTCAAAAAGGAAAAATATATGGAAGATATTTAACAATTTATAATTATGAGACAATTAATCATTATCGCGATTTTCCTCATTATTTGTATCATTTCCTGCGGATGTACCCAGCAGCCTATCACCCCTTCAACTGGTGGAAAACAGATCAGCACTCCAACGGCCGCTCCGATCACCCCGACACACGGAATTCCATCAACCGGTTCTCCCGTTGCTGAATTCTCCAATGTCCAACCAAATGTAACACTCACTCTTGATCCCGGCGTCTACATCCTCTCTTTCCAGACAGATGGCCCCCGGAAGATGCAGTTTCTTATCAATGGATTTGAAGATTATGAAGTGGAAGAAGTCTTAACAAATGGTCCATTTACCGGAGCACTCACATTTAGCCCGACTAAAATCGGGGAATATACCCTGCAAATCGCCGGAAACGGATCGTGGATTGCACAACTTCACCGGGCAGATATGGGAACTCCCATGAAGGTTCCAATTAATCTGTCTGGTTCGGGTACTCAGGTAACACCGTTCTTCTACCTGGATACAGGGCTGTATATCTTTGAACGGAATGTGACCAGTATACCGACAACTGAGTTCCTGTTACGGTATTCAAACGGGAGTTTTGTTATGGATCCCAGCAATTCCTATGTATTACCGGGGCTGGGTGTGGGGTCACCAAAAACCTGGATTTTCCTGAATATCACAGAATCCGGTATTTATTACATGAATACAAACTCTGATCAGAATCCCTGCAATTGGACCGCATCTATCATTCCCTCTCCCACCCTTCCACCTCTTGGGCCCGGGCCGGCAAGGCTGCCGGAATGAACGTAAAGACACCCTTTACGGTAGTATGGCGAACCTGGATTTGTGATTTATCCAGTGATGTGGGGTAACATGATAATCGCTTTTTTAAAAATATTTTAGAACGGAAAATGAATAATGAAATGGAATCTATCCTATTACATCTGAACACCACGGCCTGGAGTTGACCCCTCCAAAAATTGAAATACACCTTTTTGTTAAATCCACAATTGACAATATGTTACCTCTAAAAAAC
>JBAXTR010000366.1:0-1983 GCA_037130095.1 Methanomicrobiales archaeon | reverse complement strand
ATCTGGAGTGTGGGAATAAACCGGAGTGCAATTACAAACATGAGGGTATAATCCACCGGGACCTTCATCCGTTCAAGGGTATGGACCAGGTCCCGCGGCTGTGTTGACAATACGAATAGCTGGATAGCAGTGATGAGCACAGCAAACCGGAGCGTCATGATAATGCCAATAAGGATCCCACCTGTTGTAATCGGAATAACACCTCCGATTACGAAAAGCGTCTGACCACCAGGTAATGTGATGACCGTGATAACGATCAGGATAATACTCATCACGGCTATGAGCAGAAACTGCCTGAGTACCTCACGGTGGAGCCCGGCGATAAAGGCAACGACGAGTAGGGCAAGGATAACACAGACAAGGAATAGTATGCTGGTCGAGATGACACTCATCATACCGACAATTATTACCAACAGGATCTTTGTCAGTGGTGCGAGACGGTGGAGGAAACTGTCCTTCTGTACATACTGCAGTATTTCGGTCATTTTCTTCCCCCTGACATCTGAACATCAGAAATTATTCTACCCATTTCCATCGTGATCACACGATCTGCACAATCCCTCGCTATTTCCCTGCTGTGGGTAACAATTATGACCGTATGGCCTGCAAGCTGGAGCTCTTTTAATACTTCCATAACTTCACGGGCCTCTTTCCCGTCAAGACCTGTAGTGGGTTCGTCAAGCACGATTACGGCAGGTTTCATTGCTAAAACGCAGGCAATAGCGAGCCGCTGGCGTTCACCCCGGGAAAGCCACCGCGGGTAGAGGTCTTTAGCATGAGTCAGGCGGACCCGCGTGAGTGCATGGTCAATTACGACATCCCGATCCGGTATCCCGAGATTATCTACACCGAACGCAACCTCATCACGGACAGTATCGGCAAAAAACATGTGGTCAGGATTCTGGAATACCAGCCCCACATCCCGGGAGAGCTCAGTAATCGTTGTTCTGGAGGCATCTTTTCCTTTTACTGAAACGGAACCGCCTGTAGCCTTTAAAAGCCCATTGAAGTGCTTGATCAACGTGGTCTTCCCGGAACCATTCTCCCCGACAATTGCGATAAATTCACCAGATGAAATGGTAAGATCGATATCATAGAGCGCATGGATATCTCCCCCATAGGTATGCGACAACCCGGTAACCTGGACCAGCGAAACCGGAACAAAAGTCTCCCCAATACTCCTTGTCCGCTCCCGGATACCTGAGAAATCCGGAACAACAATCTTCTGCACGCCCGGGTCCCGTATGACCTCATCAGGGGTACCGGCTGCCCTGATACTGCCTCCTTCCATCACGACAAGGATATCGACAATCTCCCTCATCCGGAGAAATTTGTGCTCGACCAGCAGGATCGTTTTACCCTGGGCTTTTAACCCTTTCAGGATTTCAAGGATCCCATCCGTCCCGTGTTCATCCAGCTCAGACGTCGGTTCGTCGAGAATAAGGATACCTGTACCCAGCGCAAGCGTAACGGCAAGCACCAGGCGCTGTTTCTGTCCTCCGGAAAGAGTATGGGGAGCACGTTCTTTTAATGTCGTGAGTTTCGTCATTTCCATGATGACCCGGAGACGATCCTCGATCTCGTCCACCGTGAGCCCCCGGCGTTCCAGTGCAGAGAGGATCTCCTCTTCAACCGTCGTAAAAATAAGTTGTGCCTCGGGATCATCAAAAACAATCCCCAGGTTGGAAGCAATATCTGAAAGGTCCTTGTAACTCTTTACATCACGGCCATCGATTGTGACGGTCCCCACTTTCTTTCCGCCATATTCATGTGCAAGGATACCGGCAGATGCCAGGCAAAGCGTCGTTTTGCCGGCCCCCGAAGGACCGGTAATCATCACGCACTGCCCTTTTCCTATCGAAAGAGTGAGGTCTTCCAGTGCTGGTTTACCGGTGTGAGGGTAGGCATAGCTTACCGAATCAAGCCTGATCATTCCTGTCCCCGCATCAGCACCCTGCTTGACGGGATGTAGAGCAGCTGGAC
>JBAXTR010000365.1:0-1985 GCA_037130095.1 Methanomicrobiales archaeon | reverse complement strand
AACCTTTCTCAGATTTTTTCCACAATCATCTTCGATGTAATTCTTATAAAGGACGCCGGATACTCGCAATAGATCATCTCCCCCGTGAGGACATGGATCGGGAAAAATGAAAATATGTAGTGCCAAATAAAATGACCACATCCTACAATAACAACAAATTAACCGTCGTTAGTGTCGAAGTTGGGCTAATTCAATAGGCGAATAATAAAATAAAAAACTTGACATCAAGATTGGTGTCTTCTTAATAATAGACGTGTGTTGAAGAGTTGGTTAATCCCCTCACTCGTTTCGACGGTGAGGTGCGGGGCTCCTTTCGGGGCCCCTGCTTATTTGGGGGCCTGATTGTCACGAACGTAGATATTAAAGAGGAGTATGTTGCTTTAGCAAGGAAAAGACTGGCAATGGTTCCAGCCACGAGCAAATTGGGGTGAGGCACTACTTGATGAAGCAGCCAGGACCTTCTTGTAAGAATACAGGGATTCTCAATATCGTCCTTAAAGCAAAAGTTTTTGGCAGTTGACTTCAGGATCATCAAGGATTTCATCAATCTTTTTATTAACACACCGGACCTTCAAATGAGCCACGTTACACAAGTGCTTAGCCCAAATACTTCGTTCGTGCTAATCGTGAGGAAAATTCAAAATATAGTAATGAGAATCGTCATCCGGATCTCTCTGCTCAATGGTCAAATGGAGATCCGTTGAACATTCTCTAAATGCCACTAGATGCATGCCGAAAAGTTCACAATGACCATCTAGAGCAGCCAACGGGCATCTCAAACTACTTAGATAAACAGAAGGACCGTTCTCTATACCATCCTCACCATTTCGAGGCTTGAAAGCCTGCCAAAGAATTCTATCTGATGCGTTCTTTTGGTTCTTACTAATCCGACGATAGAAGAGTTGATGAATGCAATTGGACATCTTTACGGTGTTAAATTGCTCTGTGATGCAAAAAACGCACGAATGCATCGGTCAATTCGTCGGAATTAACTCGATCCGTCCTAATAATTTTTCCTCTATCATCCATAGTGACGACAAATCCCCAGGTTGTTGGTATACGAGGAGTTGGAGAGACCTCAATGCAAAGCTCTTGATTACCCTGCACATATTCAATGCCGACCTCCCCCCGAAATCCTGGACCTAATTGTGGCCATACGCTACCGTATCCTTCTTTTATTGATTGCTCTGCTAAATTAACTATAAGATTAAAGACCGTGTCCAGAACCGGTTTTTTCGGTGCAATTTCATTCCCCTCATCCCAACCATCCTTTAGAGCACATAATTCCTGAAATTCACTAGCAACTTCCGGGGGAATAAAAGATGAGATGCGAAGTTGTATCAAAAACTGAGTGACAGATTCAGCATAAGGATCATCCACTAGCTTTGAGTTTGTTGGATGCGGCTGTGCTGATGGGAGTGATGATTGGAATCTTGTTTTCTCAGAATTGGTTCCAAAAGATATTATCTTATCCACATCACTGGGCACATTATGGATAGGAAATTTCGTTTGGTCTTTAAGAAATATACCGGCAGAGGATGAACTCCTACCTGATCTGAAAAGCATTGCGGGAAAGTTTTCATATTTATCCCATAATGGCGTAGTGATTTGTGTTGAGATGGGTTGAGTTATCATAGTGTTACCTCGTCAGGAAAAAACGATATAAATGAATGATCCATTATCTTTAGGGCTCCATCCAGAAAATCGGACAGCTTCTCTCCGTGATATTCTCGTGACTTATCGTCTGATAAAGTGTTGATGTCCTGTTCAACCATGACGACTGGCTTAGTCTCCTCACCTGAGGGAAGAATCCCTGTCTTGAATCTTGTCCATGAATTTATAGTTAGTCCTTGAAGATCAAGAACTTCATGGAAATGTAGTTCAAAGTTATTCAGATTTCCCAAAGGACGTTGAGGTTGGGTCCATGTCTCCTTGCAAAAAAGGTGAGAGAGAAAGGCAGCAGGGGTTTGTTGATAAATAATCCG
>JBAXTR010000364.1:0-2016 GCA_037130095.1 Methanomicrobiales archaeon | reverse complement strand
GGTCTCTTCCGGGAGTTCCGAAAGCATCCTGACCGGGTTATGCATACTGTCAATCCATGCCTGGTGATTTAATTGTTTAAATACCAGTTTTACCGCCGGATTCCAGCTCCACCAGAGATTATATGCGAGATCGATAAGGCCGGAAATTCTCTGGGGCACGTGCGGGAACTGACTGCCTGGTCTGTCTGCCACTCCACTCCTCCATGGTTGTCAAGTGGTTCCATATCACGTTCATACTATTTTATCCATTCCGCACATTTTTAAATCGTCCCGATCTGCGTTTAACCAGTATTTTCGGAACCCAATACAATTTACATGGTAACACAGCTCTCGTTTCCCGAAATACGATAGTATATTATTGTCCGAATCAGGCATACACCGCAACCCGTGGGGAAATTAATTTCGCCTGCCTGATTACCTGGTGCAGTGATAGCAGTTTTGTCCGGATTGGAGATATCCATGGGGGTATTTGTGCACCCGCCCAGATCTTGGTTTTGTTCAATGGCGGGATGTCATCATGCCCCCTGTTTATCCGGAGGCATACCTTCATGAACCTCCAGGGTTCCGCAAAAGGAATAAGGCTGGGACAACACCTGTTCCTGAAAACGTCACCAGGCTGCTGGACCCGTTTGCACACCCCTCCTGAAGTGGTCGCTATACCGTAAAGGCCTTCAAATTAAGAAAAAACCAATTCGCGGGGTTGAAAACAAAATCGGAATATATTTATCTGAAAGAGTTTTTTAACCACAAATTATATATGAAAACTCCTGCAGTACTACAAGCGCATGGGAAAGAGTTAAGGCTTCAGATACTATTAGGTGTTGTACCTGGGACAACCACTGTGTACCAATAATTCAATCGATCTCCATAGCGCTTCCACATCAGCACGGAAAAAAATATCGCCAAATAACGGTTTCCAATCCACGGTGGATTGAATCTATCCGGGGGTAGCAAGGATGGCAGATATTTGTATTGGGTTCGAGGTCCATCAGCCATACAGGCTGAACAGGCAATTTTCACCGGTGTCAGGGAAAAAACAGGAGGCCCTGTTTGACCAGTATTTTGACGGGTTAAACAAGGAGATCCTGTTACGGGTCGCAGATAAATGCTATAATCCTGCTACAAAGATCATCCTTGAAAAACTTGATGAAGGATTTTCCTGTGCATTCTCCTTATCAGGAATAATAATTGAGCAGCTGAAGAAGTGGAGTCCTGATACGCTCTCATTATTTGAGCAGGTTGCCGATCACAGGAATTGTGAACTGATCGGGCAGACCTATTACCACAGCATAGCCAGCTGTTTTTCCGATAAAACGGAGTTCCAGGAACAGGTACGCCTGCATGCTGACCTGATGCATGACCAGTTCAGCGTACGCCCCGCCATCTTTGAAAATACCGAGTTCACCTTCAATAATGACGTCGCAAAAATCATCAGGGACCTTGGTTTTTCCGGCATCTTTACCGAGGGTGTAGATCGGGTACTCGGCTGGCGCAGCCCGGACTATCTCTACACCTGCCAGGACCTCCCCGTCATGCTCCGGAACACAGCACTCTCTGATGATATTGCATTCCGGTTTGCCAACCGGACATGGGACCAGTACCCCCTCACTGCCGATACCTATGCGCAGTGGGTCGCTGCGTCATCTGGTGATATTGTCAACGTCTTCCTGGACTACGAGACCTTCGGGGAGCATTTCTGGAAGGAAACCGGTATTTTCGACTTTTTAAACCACCTCCCTGGAGAATTGCAGAACCGGGGAGTACATATGGTCCTTCCTTCCCGGGTGGTTGCACAACACACACCTGTTGGGACAATTGATGTGCATGATACCATCTCGTGGGCGGACCTCGAAAAAGACACTTCTGCATGGATGGGTAATGAACGCCAGCGGAGTGCCTTTCATGCGGTCCAGTCCGCACGGACTTATGCCGGGGATTTACAGACATGGCGGTACCTGCAGACCAGTGACCATTTCTACTACATGGCCTCCAAGTACGGTTCGAGCGGGGAAGTGC
>JBAXTR010000363.1:0-2027 GCA_037130095.1 Methanomicrobiales archaeon | reverse complement strand
AATCGGGCTCAACTAACGAACGGAAGCGGAAGAAGTCAGGTAGGGAGGGGTAATAATACCCCTAATAACAGGCTTTTCTGATAATTCGGGGCGATTTTGGGTTGTTTTTATCAGGTAGATGAGGTAAGATTGTCATCTTCTGGATCACTATTTCGAAAGGTATGTGTTCATAGACAGACAAGGGAGAGTAATGCCAGATCAACTCCGGATTCTCTACGTTGATGACGAACTCTCCCTGCTCGATCTTGGCAAACTATTCTTGGAGGAATCCGGTCGTTTCAGCGTTGAAATCATTTCTTCTGCACCCGCTGCACTTACCCTTCTGAATGCCACGAAATTCGATGCCATCATCTCCGATTACCAGATGCCGGGGATGGATGGCATTCAGTTTTTGAAGAGCGTAAGGGCTTCGGGCAATGCTATCCCGTTTATCCTGTTCACCGGAAGAGGACGTGAAGAGATTGTTATCCAGGCCCTAAACGAAGGGGCGAGTTTTTATCTCCAGAAAGGCGGGGAGCCTGAAGCCCAGTTTGCCGAACTGGCCCATAAAATCCATATCTCGGTCGAACATCACCGGGCCGCAGAAAAGATACAGGCACTAAACAGGTTGTATTCAGTCCTATCTTTAACCAATAAAGCTATTTTCCGCATCCAGACAAAGAGGGAGTTTTTTTCAGAAATTTGCAGGATTCTCGTTGAAACCGGGGGGTTCCGCATGGCATGGGTTGGGCTAGCTGACCCGGAACAAAAAATCATCCGACCGGCTGCCTCAGCCGGGCACGTCGATGGATACCTTGATAGTATCAATATCTCCACCGAAGATGTCCCTGAGGGCCGGGGACCGACCGGCACAGCATATCGGGAAGGCAAATACTACTGGTCTAACGATATTACACAGGATCCACGCATGGAACCATGGCGGGAAAGCGCCCTGAAACGCGGGTACCTCGCAAATGCGGCATTCTCATTTGCCCTTGGAACAAAAAACGCCGGTATTCTATCAGTTTATGCCCCTGTTACCGGATTTTTTAACGGGCCGATCATTGAACTTCTTGAGGAGTTAGCCGTTGATATCTCTTTTTACCTCAGGACAATAGACGATCAGAATGATCGGAAACGTTCTGATGAGGAACTTCTGAGAAAAAGCGAAGAACTGTGGGCCTCCTACGAGAAACTGAATGCAACGAATGAAGAACTTCGTCACACGATGGATGAGCTGGCAGGGAGTGAAAAACTCTTCCGTACCCTTTTCCAGGAGATGCTTAACGGTTTTGCAGTCCACGAGATTATCTGCGATGAGAACGGCAAGCCTCAGGATTACCGCTTTATTGATGTGAACCCGGCGTTTGAGCGGATGACCGATCTCCACCGTGAGGACTTGATCGGCAAAACTGTGCGTGAAGTGCTACCGGGTATAGAATCCCTCTGGATCGAGCGGTATGGGCGTGTTGCCCTCACGGGATCCACGGACCATTTTGAGAACTATTCCGGGGACTTAGGCAGGTCCTTTGAAGTAACCGTATACCAGAATGCTCCTTATCAGTTCACGACCGTGATATCCGACATTACGGAGCGCAAACGTGCGGAAGCGGACCTTCGGGTGAGCGAGGAAGCGCTTTCAGCCATGCTGAACGGGATCACCGAATCAGCATTCCTTATGACCCCGGAAGGGATCGTCATTGCGGCAAATGAAACCATTGCAAGACGCCTCGGATTGAAGCAGGCTGATGACCTGGTTGGTCAGAATGTATTAAGGCTCCTTCCTGAAGATGTCCAGATGAGCAGGGAGATAAAGATAAGGGAAGTAATTCAGTCCGGTCTACCGGTACATTTCGAGGATGTCCGGCTGGGAAGGGTTATTTCCCAGACGATTTACCCTGTAAAAGACCCTGACGGGATTGTCCGCCGGCTTACAATTTTCGGGGTTGACGTTACCGATCGGAAACTGACTGAAGAAACCTTACATGAAACCGAAGCAAGGTTGAGGTTGGCACTCCGTTCTGCAAAGTCAGGGACATGGGACTGGG
>JBAXTR010000362.1:0-2037 GCA_037130095.1 Methanomicrobiales archaeon | reverse complement strand
GCGATAATCAGACCCCCAATAATATTGCAATTTTAGTTTAAGTTGTATTTAACCTGTTGTAAGTCTCATATTCTACCTGCAATTAGGCTTTAATTTCTCAATTTGTCGAGATTTTTCATTCTTTTGTATTACGAGTTGAGAAAATAATCTTGAAGGTGTCATGTTTATTCACTTCTGAAGCACCGTTTCTTCGAGATGGTGAAAATATACGTTGCTATCACATAAAGTCGGGTATTCTTGCGATAGGGCGTGAAATAATGTTTGGCGCCGACATTTTGTTTAACTTTGTTAATGGGTGGATATATCCCTCGTTATCTTCATGTTAACTAATGAAACGTTCATCCATCGTTTTCCTTGTATTTTTAATCCTAATAGTGGTCACCGCTACGCTCGCAGGCTGCACGCAGGCCCCGATGGAAACACCGATAATTAGTACCCAAACATCTCCTACTCCAACCATTTTGGTTAAGGCAGTTCCCACCACAGTAAAAGTGATTGCCAGTACTCAAGTAACTCAGATCCCAACATTACTCCCAACACAGAGTCCGAATTCACCCATTATAGTAAAAAATATTGCAATTACCCCGATTGGGGATCTCGTATCAGGCCAGACCCCGCCGAATCGCGTTACTGCATCATTCGTTATCGATTTTAATTCAGCGGGTGGTGAAACCTTCCCGAGTGATAAGACGCTTATTTTGTCAACGGATATGGAAAACGCGCAATGGTCATATATTCTCCTCCTTGACGGTAATCCAAACCCTGCTTTATCAGGTTCCGGTAAGAACCTTAACATCGTGGGATGGTCACTGACATATCCTTCCAAAAGGGAATTATCCATGCGTGTGTCTACAACTGGGACCGTTCCATCCGTGCCTAAATCAGACAGCATGGAAGTTATTCGGGTATATGTCCAGGATGAAAATAGCGAAATTGTCCCGGGTTCAGAATATATAAACAGAAAATCGTATGCGAAAATCACCACATCTCCAACTCAATTAGATCAACAGATCAAAGAATTAGTACTTCAACCGGATTGGCATCCAGCTTATTCTGGTAATACGGGTTATGTTGTCGGGTATATTGAAAATCCTACAAATAGCAACTATCGCGGAGTTACAGTGAAATTTACTCTTTATGATATCAATGGCAACGTTATAGGAACTGCCTCTGATTATGCGTCTGTCATTCCTTCTGGGAAAACATGGGCATTTAATGCGGTTGCTCCAAAACAATTTTCGAACGCCGAGTTCGACGAAATCACATTTATTAGTCGCGAATGATCCACTCCTCTAAAAAAACTAAATTTTTCAGGATTCTCAAAAAAGAGAATGGGGAGACTTACGACAACATCTCATAAAGTCCGGTATTGTTTTGAGCCTGTGGAAGAAGTATAACCTGCACATTTACTTAATCTAAATTTTAAGTAGACGGGTTTATCTCTTGTAATCTTCATGTAATCTGATGAAACGTAATTTTTTTTTTATTTTTGGGAGTGGTTATCCTTGTTGCTAGTGCTGCAACTCTTGCGGGATGTGTCGCTCAGTCCACTTCCCCGAGCGCGGTAATACCTACGCCCTCACCATCACCCGATAATACAACTTTGGTTCATGTTGATGGATTTTTTAATGTAGATGGACCCGCCCGGTCAGTTAATCCCGTTACTACAATGGTTACTGTAGAAATTACAAAAACAGGGGATATCGATGCTAAAAATGTAAAGGCAGAGGTCCAATTAATTTTTAATGGTGATATTCTTGATGAGAAAACTCTGTATTTTGGAACTGTGAAAGTCGGAACGCCTATCAAAAAAGAATTTGTCATGAAAGCTCAATATTCCGTGAATGACTGGAAAAAATATAAGAGTGCTAGTTATGAAGGAATGGAATTGAATATCAATAGTGTGACGGGAGATAATCTAAAACCTGCAGTATCTCCAATACCTACTCCGATAGCCCCCCCCAAATATGTTGTTGGGGATGTAATTAGGATTAAGGATTATTTCACAAAAAATGTAGGGGGATATTGGGATTATCC
>JBAXTR010000361.1:0-2060 GCA_037130095.1 Methanomicrobiales archaeon | reverse complement strand
GAACAGAGGAGTATTATTCGGGGATTATTGATCAATAATTTCTCCATATTGCTTTAAAATTCTAATAATTAGAAACCAGGTAGTTCATTGAAGAATCACAATTTTCCGCGGTGACCCGGTAACTCATGGTTATGCTCTATTAATTGTTAGTGCTGGTTCAGGGTAATCTGCGAAAAATATTGCATCCTCATCTAACGGGGTTATGGACCCCAGTCGTATCAGGTTATAAAAATGAGTAATAGTCATTACAGAGACTTGTCCCATCCGGTTTTATTTAAAGATCTGACCAGAACTGTTCCAATATCCTGTTATTTGGAATTCCGGTTTGAGAACGCGGGTATTTTTTAGCTGGGTTAATACAATGCAGGGTTCGTATTGGATATCTGGCTTTAAATTCCCGGATCAAGGGGTTTCAGTCAATTTTTGAGTAACTGCATGCGTTCAGCTAATCCCATTAGGCAACGGAGTAAATACTGCCAATTTAAAGCTCATTTCTTCAGATTGCACCAAGATCTATCGCTCTTTAATTTCACGTTTAATTTAACGAAATTAAGTGAATCGGCCGTAAATCAGGCCTGTATATTGGAATGGATCTGGACGCTGGAATAACTCCCTTTACGTTTACCTGTATAACCGATAAAAGTCCCTCTAATTAAGATAATTGGGGCTGAATTCTCTAATAAATTACTAAATAATGTTGCAGGGGGCAGGGATACAATATTAAAGGCTCACAAATAATTCAATAATCAACGTTGAATATGGACGACCGTAAGAATATTGCTATCTTCCACGATTATTTTGGTACTATTGGTGGTGGCGAGAAAGTAGTTATTGAGATGGCAAAAATCCTTGATGCGGATATTATTACCACTGATACCGATGCGGTTGAAAAAATTGATCCCAGTGTCCATGTCATCAGCCTGGGAAAGACGATAAAATTTCCACCCCTGAAACAAATTTCCGCAACCTTCCTGTTTTTTTTCTGTGATTTTTCAAAAGAATATGACTCTTTTATCTTCACCGGGAACTGGAGCCATGCGGCAGCGCACCGGCATCACCCGAACCTATGGTACTGCTATACACCGGTCCGGGCATTTTACGATCTGTATACAACTTTTCTTTCCCGGCAGAATTTTATTACCCGGCAATTGTTTCGCATCTGGGTGCATATTCACCGGGTATTTGACCAGCGATCCCTACGGCAGGTTGATCGGATTATCGCCATCTCAAAGAATGTGCAGGGCAGGGTACTGAAGTATCATAACCGTAATGCGGACGTAATTTATCCCCCTGTTGACACTTCCTTGTACCAGTGTACTGAATACGGGAATTTCTGGCTTTCTGTGAACAGATTATACCCTGAGAAACGGATTGAACTTCAGATAGAAGCATTCCGACAGGTACCTGAAGAACGCCTCGTTATTGTCGGGGGATATTCTGAGGGCGACCATGCCGCGACGTATGCGGAAAAGATCCGTCAGGACCTGCCACCCAACGTAACACTCCGTGGCGAAGTCACTGGGGATGAGATTGTGGATTTATATTCCCGGTGCAAAGCCCATATCTGTACGGCTATCGATGAGGATTACGGGCTTACACCGCTTGAGGCGATGGCAAGCGGGAAGCCGGTTGTTGCCGTAGATGAAGGGGGGTACCGGGAAACGGTAACTGAAAAGACAGGTGTGCTTGTCGAACCATCTGTAGATGCTCTTGTGGAAGCGATACGATTTGTTGCACAAAATCCTGAACATTACAGGAAGGGCTGCTTTGCGAGGGCAAGGGATTTTGATCTGGAGCAATTCAGAGAGGAATTGAAAAGTACCATCTTTGTGGATACAGGCGGTTGATTGTTACTTTTAATATTGCTTATTCTGTTGATCGTTTTCTGAAAAATCAAAGAATTTTACCTATTCACTAGAATGTCAACAGAGCCTAAAGATTGTAAAAAAATACGCTCTATAGAAATTTTAACAAATTGTTGGAACAGGAATTTTAGTATACGGAACCCACAATACCCTACTTTTATTAAGTTATGGATAGGATTGAAGTTGATGTTATCC
>JBAXTR010000360.1:0-2061 GCA_037130095.1 Methanomicrobiales archaeon | reverse complement strand
ATCGATTGAACCGGGGTCTCCCCCGGCAACGGTTTCATTCTCTGCAAAAACTGGCACTAAAAACACGGATAATATCGTACAAATAAAAACAAATCGATAAAACTGCTTATTTAGATACAATTTTTGAATTCCCCCCACTGCTATAGTAATACAAGGGGAAACAAAAATCAATTACGAAGAAGATTTTACGTAAGCCACCCTGACACTTAAGCCTATAATTGCCCTTTCTCCTGTCTATGAATAAAGTTTCCTTTTTGTATTTTCCATATACCTCGCGTTGATCTATGGGAGTTACTAAAAAAATCAAGCATTAATAAAACGTAAATTTTCTCACCAAATCCGATTTTATCCTTAAATAAGGAAACGCCAGTTTAATTTCAACCGGCCTGGAGAAAAACACGGTCATTTTCCGACCCCTTTATTCCAAAATCCGCAGGTTTTAATCATTGCACTACCTTTAGCTACCTCCCTACCTTCAAGCGCCCGGATTTTTGGTTGCTACTGCCACCATTCCCCCCAGTTTCATGAAATACCAAATTATCAGCCATATTTCCAAAAACCCCTGTGGGACCTCTTTTTATCGGTATCCGGGTCCGTAATGGACTTTGTTTACTGCACCCTGCCGTTACCATGCAGGTGAAATGCCTGGAAACGGGTGCGTTTTCCAGCCTGGAATGAGCATTCCTACTAGTTAGTCCTGGATCCTCAGTCAGGTACTACCTGGCCAGGGAGGTGGGGGAGGTCGCTTGGCGGGATTTTTGTCGGGGGGAATTCTTAATAAAATGAAAATCGTTGGCATTTCAGGAGATGACTGCCGTAAAAGAATATAACAATTCAATTCACTACCACATTATAATACGGCCAGTTTCACAAACCATTCAGTTGGTTTTTCGCCCATACCCTGTGGGTAAAGGGTATGGAGGCTCTCACTCCTTTCAATCGCTATAAGTTCTGCCATATTGCACATTTTTGTTTGTCCCCGGACAAACATCCGAATTTCATGGCCATGATGACATCCGATCCAATACGGCTTACCCACACCAGACGTTGAAGAGCCAATAATCTCTTCTGCATAACCTTTGCACACTCCGGGAAAAAAAGAAATGAGTACCCTACAACAGGAACAGGTAAGAGTAGACCGCAATAAGCGGAATTAAAATGACAGCCAGAACCCACTTATTCCATTTCACAATTGCTTTACCGTCCATCGGGCTGAACGGCATCAGGTGAAATACCGCGAGTAAGAGGGTCATCATCAGCATGATGGATGCGATCCTGGTGACTTCCCCGCCGACAAAAAGGAACGGTATCGTTATCGCCGCAATAATGAGGTTCACCAGCGGCCCGGCAAGACTTATCTGGACATCAACAGGGATTTTTTCGCCACCGTTTGCTTTTTCCTCCACCATTTTTTCGTCAATTATCGTCCGCTGTGGCTGGGCGAATACGTTCCCGGTAAACCACCCGGTCAGAAACATGGTGACTGCCCCCAGTCCCCAGAATTTCACCTCTGTGGCAACATTCTTCCGGTGTGCGGCATACCGGTGACCAAACTCATGGAGGGTTACTGCAATACCTCCTGCGAGGATGTAGATAAGAATTTCAGTGATGGATATCGGGCTACGCAATGCAATAACGGTTGCGACACCGATAAGTATAGAGCCGATAATCGCAACGGCAATTTCTGCATGCGTCAACCCGAGAATCGTCTTTTTCCCCGTCCTGACGGTAATTTTCCTTTTCTTTGCCTCATATTCATCGAGGCCCTGAAGTGTATGCTCCCCTACATAGTCCCGAACAAACCCGAAAAGTTTCAGGGAGAATAATTTGTCTATATTTGCCATGAAAAAGTTGCTGACCATGGCAAGGCTGATCCCGGTCGTTACCGCAACTGCGGGGATGGCAGCTTCAGGGAAAACGAGGGAGGCAGGTGTCATCGCCGAGCTATTATGTGCCGTTGTCCTGAGCGTGTCCAGCACCGGCTCCGGGGTCGGGACCGGGGTAATCACTGGATTGTCTGACCCCCAGTCATTCGAGGACGAGGATGTGTCAGGTGAAGAA
>JBAXTR010000036.1:0-12511 GCA_037130095.1 Methanomicrobiales archaeon | reverse complement strand
TTCCCACACTCCAGATCGAGGGGCACCGGATCCACGAGGCACAGCTGGCAAGGGGTTATAATCCTGGTTCCGGTGTAGGGGGGAAGATCAGGAGTATTGCACCAGTTATGATCCCACTGGTCTCCAACTCGCTTGCCCGGTCTAACGTGCTCGGGTTAACAATTGACCTCCGCGGGTACCGGACGAAGGTAAGGACCCCGTTACGTGAACGGCATCTTATGCGACTGGATTATGTCATAATTGCAATCCTGGTAGGTGTTGCCGTGTCTTTTATATATTCTACATTGATGGTACCGGGGTGGTAGAACCGGTAATTCATTGTTTTTTTACTCCGGCTCTTGTAAGAGTCTAATTTTTTGGCTCATCGCTATTCTGAGTGGGTAACTATGAGATTGTGAAAAACATGAATTGATAGGGCTCCGCCCCAAACACCGTTTGTGAGAGTTCCGCAGCCCCCGCTGGACACCCCGGCGGCGGTTCAGTGCGTGTTGATACAATTGTTTATACTATCTCTAATATTTAAGGCTATTTTACAATTCTAATGTTTTATTGCCTTTAGATTTATTTCTTGATTCCTTATGTTGGGGTTAGCTACCCAAACGAAACCGCGAAGAGGCAATTTAGTTCCCATTTTTTTGTGGTAACAATTATTGTACCCGGGCTCCAGGTTAAGTCATGGATTTTCAGATGCCTATAATTCACAAGTGTACCTCACACATCGTATAACTGCTCAGCTGGCTGGAAAATTTTTACGAGTATTATGCGCGCTTACCTGGATAAAATGAAAAACATACAAAAATATTACCGGTATTTTCCGATTTTGATGCATAATGTTTATATATGAGTAAAATAATTAATTAAGCGACAAGTAAAATCTGGTAATGCCGTTATGACAAGCCCGCAGATGGAGCAGATCGAGAAACTGAAGGTAATGGCGTTGAAGAGGTGCTCAGAGCGGGTAGCAGAAGCCGAACGTAAGCGATGTGCAGCAGGTGAGATCATATTCAACCCTGCACCCCATTGCGGGATTACGTCATTCCTGAAACGTCATCACGGATTGTGAGAGGAGGGCTGTATGGAAATAAAGAAGATCTTAGGGGCCGAAAAGACCAGCGGCAATGTGGAATCTGCCTATACCGAATATGTAACCTCTGAAGAGTCGCTTCTTGAGCAGATCCGGGCCAAAGAGGAAGAGCAGAATGCAAGGATTGAAAATGCCCGTCAGCAGTATCTCGCTGATGTGGAAAACGCCAGGAAGGATGCAGCGTCCCGCCTCAACCGCGAACTTACTCTTGGCCAGACCGAGGCGGATTCTGTCTGGAAGGAGGCAATGGACCGCATCAGCAGTGATGTTCAGCGGATTCTTGGAGAAGGTGAACAGCTGGTGCGTCGGGACCAGGAACGGAAGGAAGAGAGATTTAACGGGATTGTCGAAAGGGTTGTCCGGGAGATCAGTAAACGGTGAAACGGTATGATACAGAAGATGAAGAGCGTGCTGGTGGTTGGTCCTAAATCGGATTTCAGCCAGATCGTTGATCTGCTGTACCATACAGGCACAATTCATCTTGAAGAAGTAAGCGAATACCTTGGTTCCGGGAGCGGGAATATCAGGAAGGTCGTGACTGGAAGTATGACTGATATCCCGGCACTTATTGCTTCTATTGATGGGATCTTGCTCCTGCTCCCGGCAAATAAGGGGGGTTCCGATCGGACTGCACACCTGTATGACGAGATTTATCACCTGTCAACACCAGACGTCCTGGCAAGGGCCGGCCATGTAGTGGCAGTTGTCGGGGAGACCACAAAGAACCTGTCTGCAAAAAAGAGTGACCTCGAGATCACGATCACCGGTTTGAACCGTTACGAAAAAATCATCGATAAAATTCAACCGCTCGAGCAACAACTGCCAATACTCCATGGATACGAAGTTACCGTCCTTGTAATCCAGAAGGAATACGAGGACGTCCTCGATATTATCCGTCCGGCACTGTCTGATATAACCAATAACCAGTTTGAACTGATATCGGCAGATCTGGATGAGCAGACAATTGCGGTAATCACGGTTTTCAATAAACATTATTCTGAGAATGTACACCGTTTCCTGTTCTCCAAAAATATTAATGAAGTCCGTATACCGGCTGATTATTCTAACATGCCGCTTGATAAGGCACTGTTACTGATCGATAAAAACCGCCGGGACGCAGAATATGAGAAAGAAAATATTGGAAAAGAACTCGCCGTTGTCGCACAGGAATGGTATCCCGAGCTGGCAGCATTACATCAGGTCCTGACAGAACGTGGTGAAGAACTCAGTGCATACAACAACTTCGGTGAAACGGATTATACCGTGATGATCCGTGGCTGGATCCCAAAAAAATTCATCCAGAAGACAAGAGATGCGTTGAACGTGACATTTCATGGCCGGGTAGTCATGACAGAAACAGAGGCCACGGCAGGGATGATGGGCCGTGCCCCGATATTCTATGATAACCCCAGGTGGGTTCGACCGTTTGAATTCTTAATGAAACTTGCAAGCCCTCCGCAATACAACGAGATCGATCCTTCCCCCCTCCTCGCCATATTTTTCCCGATATTTTTTGGTCTTATCGTGGGTGATATCGGGTATGGTATCCTGATCCTGCTTGCTGGGTTGTTTATACGGTTTCGTTTCGAAGCGACTACATGGCTCAGGCAGATATCCGGTATATTGATTATTTCATCATTTCCGGCCATTTTCTTCGGGTTCCTGTTCGGGGAATTCTTCGGGAATTTTGGCGAGATGATGGGTTGGATTGAGCCTATCACTCTTTTTGGGGTGACATGGAACCGGATAGAGGCCATGATCCCACTCCTTATCCTGACGATTGCAATCGGGGTATTCCACGTCGTGCTTGGGCTTGTCATCGGGGTCATTAATTCGATAACCCGGAAAAATCGCAGACACACCTGTGAAAAATGCGGGATGATCGGTGTCATTGCCGGGTTGATCCTGTTATTCGCCCTGATACTTGGGTTGCTTCCAGGTTCCCTCCTGATACCTGCGTTCATCCTTATCGGGATAGCTGTAGCGCTTGTAATTTATGGAGGCGGTACCGGTGGTGCTATTGAGATTATGGGGACCGTTGGGAATATCCTGTCGTATGCCCGACTGATGGCGATTGGTATGGCATCAGTGATCCTGGCCATGGTAGCCAATGAGCTGGGGGGCTCAATGGACGTGCTCGCGGTGGGTATTCTTATTGCCGTACTGCTTCACACCCTTAACCTGATCCTGGCCATGTTCAGCCCGTCAATTCATAGTGTAAGGCTGCACGTTGTAGAATTCTATTCAAAATTCTACCAGGGTGGTGGACTGCCGTACCGCCCGTTCAGTTCCGGTGACAAGACCGGGATGAGTTATGGTAAGAAGTAGATTTCCATCGTTGAATTTCAATAAGGGATGAAATAATGAACTATTCTATCATTATACTTTATATAATATAAGATCACTCTAACGGATTAGAGGTGTTGTTAAATTGGCGCTTGAAGTTGCAATTGGAGCTGCGATTGCATTTGCGGGGGGGGCAATCGCAACTGGCTGGGCACAATCACGAATAGGTGCTGCGGGAGCTGCGACCATAGCAGAAAGACCTGATGCGGCAGGGACGGTTATTGTGCTTGAAGCGATTCCTGAGACAATGGTTATTCTTGGCTTTGTGGTTGCATCCATGATTGTGATCATGGTAAAGTGAAACGGTTGCTTATCATGTATCGAACAGGGGTACCTGGATGTAAGTCCTCCGGTACCCCCGGGGCAGAAGTTCCCTGTTGCAACAAGAGTATGGCAACAGGCGGGGAGGAATTGGTCCGGCCATATGAAATACGACCACCTGATCCAGGCAATAGAAGATGGTGCAGAGGAAAAAATCCGGGAAATCAATGACAGTAAAGACCGTGAAATCCGGGAAATCCTGGGGCATGCAGAGACAGAGTCTGCACAGTTACGTAAAGATCTGCTGGGACAAACAAAACAAAGGATAGACATTGAAAAGAATAAAAAAATCTATTCGGCACGTGAACAGGCAAAAGACCACCTGACACGGGCACGTCACGAGGCCTGCCTTTCGGTATTCCAGGCATCTGATGATCAACTCTCTTCATTACGATCAGGTCCTTTTTACGGGGCATTTTTCAAGGCCGTCATGACCGAAATAATTGAATCTCTCGATTGTGAAAAAATCCGTCTTCATATCGATCAACAAGATGAGGCTCTTTGCCGCCAGCTTATCAAAGACTCCGGGAGAGAGTTTGAAATTGTTCCTGATCTTTCAACCAAGGGGGGGCTGATCGGGGAAACTCCTGATGGAAAGGTTGTTATTCGTAACACCATTGAGGACCGCCTGGCAAGGGCAAAGGAACGTATGAAAGTCGTTGTATTTTCGGGACTCTATGGAGACCAGGATGTACGTTGAGTATGTGAATGCAAGAGTCCACGGGATGTCAAGCCGCCTTATTACTACCCACGGGTTCGAACGCCTGATCGCCCAGCCGTCTCTTGATGGACTTATAACTGAGCTCGAGAAGACCCCATACCGGGAAGAAATCGTAGAGGCACGCATATTGCATACCGGTATCAGATGCATCGAGTTTGCCCTCCGTAAAAACCATATGAAGACCTACCGCAAGATCCTGTCACTCGTGGAAGGAGAAAAATCTGCATGCTATATCATGATCTTCCTGAAAAAATGGGATATCCAGAATATAAAGACAATAATCCGTGGTAAAAATATCCAGACCTCTAATGAGGTGATCTCCGGTTGCCTGATTCCTGCCGGTACGATGGATGAAACGACCTTGATTGAACTGATAAAACAGCCGGATGTTCGTGCGGTTGTAGATATGATGGCGACCTGGGAGATCGAATATGCCGTCCCGCTTACGCGATATATCGGGGAATTTTCAGAGCGGAACGAGATAGGAAGGCTGGAGTATGCCCTGGATGAGTATTATTTTGAGTCTTCACTCCGGCAATTAAGCGGAAAGCGCCATGATGACAAGGTCGTCCGTGATCTCATCGGTACTGAAATTGATATCCGGAATATCAAGACCGCAATGATGATGATCAGGGATTCAGTCTCCGAAGATGACGCAGCCCCTTTTCTCCTTAATGGGGGAAAAGAGGTTAGTCATGAGCTGATCCATGCGATGATCCGGACAAAAAAAATTCCGGATGCTCTCCGACTCCTCGAGCAGACGTCATACCGTTTTCTGGTGTCCGTTCCTGATATAGAACTCCGCCAGGGAAAGATTTCAGTCCTTGAAAAAGAGCTTGATCATTTCCTGATCAGGAAAGGGACTGCGTTGTTCCGTGGTGATCCACTATCTTTTACCATCGTAATCGGGTACCTGTGGGCAAAACTGAATGAAATTACCAATATCAGGGTTATCGCCCGTTGCCGGGAGGCTGGAATGCCGGATGAAATGATGGAGTCGGAGATTTTCTATGTATAAATACGTGATTGTCACAGATCCGGAGACTGCTGCAGGGTTCCGGCTTGCAGGTGTGGAAGTAATTGAAGTCTCCACTCCAGAGGAGGCAAAGAAGGCAATCCCCCCCCTGCTGAATGCAGATGATACCGGTATTATCGGTGTAAGCGAGGAGTTTATGTCGGTACTGGACCCCGAGCTGCTGGCAAATATTGAAAAGACCTACAGGCCGATTATCATCCCGATCCCGAGCCGTGCAAAAAAGGTGGTTTCCGAAACATATATCGAACGGCTCCTGCGGCGTGCAATCGGGTACAACATTGTGGTGAGGCGATAAGTATGATAAAAGGAGTTATTTCAAGGATTTCCGGTCCGGTTATTCTCGCCGAACAGATGCGTGGTTCAAGGATGTATGATGTGGTCAGGGTCGGAGAAAAGTCCCTGTCCGGGGAGGTCATCAGGTTGGACGGTGAAAATGCGGTTATCCAGGTCTATGAGGATACATCCGGGCTGAAGGCCGGTGAGCAGGTAACCAACACCGGGATCCCCCTCTCGGTTGAACTGGGCCCGGGCCTGATATCATCGATATACGATGGGGTCCAGCGTCCGCTTTCTGTGCTCGCCGAACTTTCAGGGAGTTTTATTTCCCGTGGGATCTCTGTACCAGGTCTTGACAGGGCAAAGAAATGGGATTTTGTCCCACGGGTAAAGGCTGGTGACAAGGTCACCGGTGGAGATATTATCGGCACAGTCCAGGAATTTCATATTGAACACCGTATCATGGTCCCGCCAGGGCATTCCGGAACGGTCCGCGAGATAAGAAGTGGTAATTTCACGGTGGAGGAAACGGTATGTATTCTTGATGACGGAACGGAACTCCCGATGATGCAGACATGGCCGGTGAGGAAGGAACGCCCGTATAACAAGAAACTTGATCCCGAAGTCCCGCTCCTCACGGGACAGCGGGTATTTGACAGCCTCTTCCCCCTTACAAAGGGTGGAACAGCCATGATTCCCGGCGGGTTCGGGACCGGGAAGACGGTTTCGGAACAGACCCTGGCGAAATGGGCTGATGCCCGCATTATTGTTTATATCGGATGCGGGGAACGCGGGAATGAAATGACTGACGTACTTACCGAGTTCCCTGAACTTGTCGATCCGCGGACAGACCTCCCCCTTATCCAGAGGACAATCATGGTTGCAAACACCTCTAATATGCCGGTTGCAGCCCGGGAAGCATCGATTTATACCGGGATCACCATGGGTGAGTATTACCGGGACATGGGGTACGATGTCGCCCTGATGGCAGATTCTACCTCCCGGTGGGGGGAAGCACTCCGCGAGGTATCCGGACGACTTGAAGAGATGCCGGGTGAGGAGGGTTACCCTGCATACCTTGCTACCCGGCTGGCGGCTTTTTACGAACGGGCTGGAAGGGTGAAGTGCCTTGGGAACCGGGAGGAGACCGGTTCAGTTACGATTGTCGGTGCGGTCTCTCCTCCAGGCGGGGATTTTTCAGAACCTATTACCCAGAACACGCTCCGGATTGCAGGGACATTCTGGGCACTCGACACGAGCCTTGCCAACCGGAGGCACTTCCCTTCAGTCAACTGGATTAAAAGTTACTCCCTCTATCTCGAGAGCCTGAAGGGTTGGTACACGAGTAATATTGCACCTGACTGGATGGAGATACGGGACCAGACGATGTATCTTCTCCAGAAAGAGATCGAGTTGCTGGAGATTGTCCAGCTGGTCGGTCCGGATGCACTCCCCGAGAGCGAGAAGCTGATCCTCGAGGTAACAAGGATGATCAGGGAAGATTTCCTCCAGCAGAGTGCCTACAGCGATACCGACTCTTACTGCCCCCTCGATAAGCAGTACTGGATGCTGAAGATAATCCATACGTTCCACCGCGAAGCGTCTGTAAAAATGGGGCAGGGGGTAACACTGAAACAGGTGATGGGGATCCCTGAACGGAGCGAGATTTCCCGAATGAAGGAGGCACCCGGTTCAGCACAGCTGCAGGCCCTCACCGGGGCTATCGCTGACCGGATGAAGTTACTGGAGGTGGAATCGTAATGGCAGAATTTGACCTTTCAACTAGGGAATACCGATCCGTCTCCTACGTCTCCGGGCCATTGATCTTTGTTGAAAACCCCCGCAGCGTTGCATTTGGTGAGACTGCCATTATTACACTCCCCTCGGGTGAGGAGCGGACCGGACAGGTGCTGGAAGTCTCACGGGAACTTGCGGTCGTCCAGGTCTTTGAAGGGACAAGCGGGGTTGATAATTTAAAGACCGCTGTCCGCTTTACCGGCGAACTGCCACAGATTAATGTCTCCCTTGATATGCTCGGCCGGGTTTTTTCCGGGGTGGGAAAGCCCAGGGACGGCAAACCCGATATCATGGCAGATGAGACCGTTGATATTTCCGGGATGCCAATCAACCCGTATTCGCGTGATAAGCCGTCGGATTTTATCCAGACCGGGATGTCAACGATTGACGGCCTGAATACGCTTGTCCGGGGCCAGAAACTACCGATCTTTTCAGGTTCCGGTCTTCCTGCAAACAAGCTGGCCGCCCAGATCGCCAGGCAGGCAAAAGTCCTTGGGAGCCAGGAGCAGTTTGCGGTCATATTCACTGCAATGGGAATTACTCACAAAGAGGCATCCTTCTTCATGAAGGACTTTGAGGAAACAGGGGCACTCGAGCGCGTCGTCTTTTTCCTCAACCTTGCGGATGACCCGACCATCGAACGGATTGCTACGCCAAGAGTGGCCCTGTCAGTCGCCGAATACCTCGCGTATCGCCATAACCTCCACGTACTTGTCATATTGACTGACATGACCAACTACTGCGAGGCCCTCAGGGAAATATCAACAGCCCGTGAGGAAGTGCCCGGGCGCCGTGGTTATCCCGGTTACATGTATACAGACCTTGCATCCATCTACGAACGGGCGGGAAGGATCAAGGGGAAAAGCGGGTCAATCACCCAACTCCCGATTCTCACCATGCCTGACGATGATATTACCCACCCGGTACCTGACCTTACCGGTTATATCACGGAAGGGCAGATTGTCCTTTCACGTGACCTCTTCCGCCGTGGTATTGACCCACCGGTCGATGTCCTTCCCTGTCTCTCCCGGCTGATGAACCTCGGGATTGGAGCGGATAAAACCAGAGAAGACCACCGGAATGTTGCTGACCAGCTCTATGCCTCCTATGCATACGGGCGGGACCTCAGGAGGCTCGTTGCCATTGTCGGTGAGGAAGCACTGACCGATCTTGACAGGAAATACCTGAAATTTGCGGATGATTTCGAGCGGAAATTTATCTCGCAGGGGCCGGAAGACCGGAGTATCCACCAGACGCTTGATATTGGCTGGGAATTATTTGCAAGTCTTCCGGAAGAGGAATTAAAACGTGTGAAACTTGACCATATCAAAAAATATCACCCGGCACACAGGGCAGGATGAACCATGGAACAGGTCAACCCCACAAGGATGGAACTCCTGAAGAAAAAGACCCAGATACGCCTGGCCGAGCAGGGGAAGGACCTGTTACGCCAGAAAATGGATGCCCTGATCAACGAGTTCTTCAGGATTATGGGGACCGTTTCACGTTCACGTGACGAACTTGAGGCGATTGCAGAAAATGCCCAGCGGTCGCTGGTAATTGCTCAGGCTGTTGATGACAGTATCGCTCTCCGTTCCGCCTCATTTGCCACCAAGCGGCATATTACCCTCGATATCCATGGCAGGAATATTATGGGGGTCCCTGTCCCGGTAATTGAAAAGAAAAGCCTGGTATTAAGTGTTCTCGACAGGGGGTATAGCATTACCGGGGTATCTGGCCGGATTGATGAGGTAGCTGAAAAGTACGAGCATGAACTTGACCTGATCACCGGTCTTGCAGAGACAGAAACGGCACTCCGCCGTCTTGGAGAAGAGATCCAGATGAACCGGAGGCGGGTCAACGCGCTTGAACAGGTCCTGATCCCGGAATTGCAGAGGCAGGCGAAATATATCAGGATTACTATTGATGAGCGTGAACGGGAGGACCTCTTCCGCCTTAAAAAAGTGAAAAAGATACTCGAAAGGAAGAAAAAAAGCCGGAAAAAGATGTGACCTGCACCAGGGGCGACAGGTTACCCGGTAATGATTATACTGCTTTTTTAGTAGTCCCCGTCAGGATTGCAGTCACATCGTTGATGGATTTTGTATCAGTTGAGTCCTTGCCTTTGGATATATTGCCAACCTGAATAATGTGCAGAACATCGGTATATTTCAGCTGGGAAAATGCAATGTTTTCCCATACTCCACTGTCTATGTATACCCAGCATTCCCCGAGCATCCTTTCGAGAACCTTTATGTCCCCTTCAGTGAATAGTTTCCAGTCTTCCCCGATACCATGATGGATCTTTTTTATTGCAGTCTCAACGCCTTTCTCCCGGTGGACCTGGAATAATCTCCTGCCCACTTCTGTCCTCGTTGCCTCCGGCATACCAGTCTCCACACTCCATTAAAACGGTATATGGCGTGAATTAGTGACCCCTATATTAATAGTTTTGTATCGACTGGTGCCTAAAAGGAGCAAATCCTTACCATGATATGAAACCGGGAACGGTTAATATCCCTGATTTCTCTTATTCGGTTATTAATATCCGGAATCTTACTCATGGAGGTGAAGCAACCCGAATGTAAAAAAAGTGGAAAGGTTAACACCTGGTGAAATTCCTTTCCTGCTGATAATAATGCGTCAATAGTTACTTTTTAATGGTTGTATTATTAACGGCGTCCTTTGCAGTCGCAGTCAGGTTTGCAACCGTTTTGTTGACGGCAGTTTTGACGTCTGCAGTCAGGTTGGCTACCGGGGTCTTGTTGGTAACGTTTGCCACGGTATTATTGACCGCAGTCTTGATATCTGCGGTCAGGTTTGCAACTTTAGATGGTGTTGGTGTGCATTCGCCACGGTAAAGTGCCCATTCCTCACATGAGGAACCGTTCGGGAATGTACAAATGCCATATTCCGCACCGGTCGCGTCCTTCTTAATCTCGGTCTTACCGCCGACCTGGCCACAGTATACTGAGGCAGGGTTGGCAAGTCCGGTACTACCCTGGGTAGGGACTGCCGGTGTCGTAACCTGTGTTGGTACCTTGGTCGCAGTTGTTGCAGGCTGGCTCGATGTGCATCCGGCGGTCATCATGACCACCGCAATAACGAGGACCAGTAAAAGTGAAGATGTTTTCATCCAGCTCATTAGAATTTCTCCGTCCCATATTTGGGCGGGAAAGTTATATATGCGCTATGGTTTTGCATGGAGAAAATTAATTTTTGCGACCAAACAGGCAATTTATGCATCAATTAACTTTAGAAAAAGGTTGCCATAATTTAGTAAACAGCGATTTTTTTTTGAATCGAATTGCCAGTAGAAATACAGGGTTGATGATCCGCAGCAGACTTACATCCTCATGATTTCGGGGAAAGGAGGTATGAACTACTTTCATGAATCTTCCCTCAAAGTTATACTATGAATAGGAACATTTTCAGGTTGAGCCTTTATTCAGCAAGTAAAGATGTTATGGTCGCGATTTGGTTAATATAACATTTCTACCCATTATAGAAAAAATGTTATACTGTTTTTTTCAAGGTCTAATGCGGGGAAGAGATTAATTACGATGAATGAGTAACCGTTATCTATGAAGCAAAGTCTTAGTATCACAATACTTATCCTTGTGGTGGTGATCGCGCTGGTCTCTGTCGCAACACCAGCATTTGCCGATGACCAGTATAAGGCCGGGGGATCTTTTGCCAAGATGACTGGGGGGAAATCACTTATCTACAGTCCGTCTACAACTGTCTATCCTTCATTTACTTCCAGTTCCCTGACAAGACCCGTATATCAGGGTATGGTAAGTTCAGGCCCTTCATATAAGGATCTCCTTCTCTATGCCAATTCTAATCCACCGGTCGTACCGATTGAAGATACCTCATTTTCGTTGCCAGGTCCTGCGTATAGCTGGGATACTCTGTTCACATCACCAATCACATTCGTAGGGTGCGGTTGCGGGTAACATTTTTTTTGGCAATACCGGTCCTTATAAGGGCCCATAATGTTTTTATTCCAGTATTCCGTTCAATTGTAATTGTATGAGATTCTTAAAACTTCCAGGGGCCATATTCCTTGTTATCTTTTTCTTGTTTATCCTGTGCCTTCCAGCCGGGGTAGTCGCACTCGAATCGTTTTCGGGTGACCAGGTCTCGATTGATGTGCCTGTTGCCGACGATGTTTTTGCAGCAGGAGGGACAATCACAGTCAATGCCCCTATTGACAGTCTCATTGCCGCAGGGGGTACCATAACCCTCAATGCCCCGGTGAAAGGAGATGTTATTGTTGCCGGCGGACGTGTCATCGCAAACAACAATATCGGTGGAAAACTGGTCGCCGCCGGTGGTACCGTGGATGTTAACGGGGATGTTGGAACAAATGCCCTCATAACTGGTGGGAAGGTTACGCTGAACCCAAGGTCCACGATTGGCAGGGATGCGGAAATATCCGCGGGTACGGTTGCCAGTTCCGGTCATGTAGCAGGAAATCTTTCTGTAAGATCACAGAACTTTGCCGATACCGGTTCAGTAGGCGGTACCAGCACGTTTGTAAAGACAGAACAGCATAACCTCTCGAAAATCTTCACGATACTTGGGATCCTGTTTTCAATTGGCTGGTTTTTATTGGGGCTTGTACTGCTTAAAATCGCACCAGCACGGTACCGCATGGTGGAAGATGAAGTCGTGAAGACACCTGTTGTGAAACTGGTTGTCGGGTTTGTTGGTCTGATTGTGGCCTGTATCGTGCTGGTTATCCTTGCGATTACCGTTATCGGGCTTCCGATTGCGCTGGTTAGTGGTCTTCTGATATTGATAGGAATCATTTTTTCAGTCCTATTCGTTTCTTCTGCTTTTGGCAGGTGGCTCCTGAACTTGTTAAAGGTTAAAATAAACGACTGGTATGCTTTTATTGCCGGATTTATCGTACTGAGTATAC
>JBAXTR010000359.1:0-2072 GCA_037130095.1 Methanomicrobiales archaeon | reverse complement strand
CAGGCGATTCAGCCTACACCGAGTTCATCGGCCACGAGGTCACCAAGGACTACCTCAGGTCCCTCGTAAAGAGGCGGACAACCCGTATCGATTCGCACATCCCGGTAACGACCAAGGACGGAAAGAAGCTCCTCCTGACCGTCACCTGCTACACGCTCACCAATGCAAACCTCTCGCAGACCCATGCGATCAGGGCCATGATGACGAAGTACGTGCTCGAACAGGTAAAGAGCGGGGACCTCAACGCGTTTGTGAACGCGATTGTAACCGGAGAGATCTCAAAGGAACTCTTCAAGATGTTAAAAGAAGTCTTCCCGATCCGGCGTGTCGAAGTCATCAAGTCAAAAGTAGAAATCCAGTCGCTCTCAGTCGCGACATAAGGGTACCATACCCCAGACCCCGCGGAATTTTTCCCCGGGAACGGTTTTTCTTATTTTTATTCCCTGATTTTCTGATTTGGTTACGGGAACCAGGGGGCCCTGAATATATCTGATGTTGCACGCATAGCGGTGCAGCGAGGTTTTCCTGAATGACTATTGATCCGGACCAGAGATTGAAAGGGGGCATTGAAGGACCGATTTCGTCAATTGCCGCAGGTTCAGGATAATTTCTTCCGATTTTACAGAATCCGGTAACCGTATCCGGATACGCAGGATCCAAACTATTAAATTCTCAATGGGATACATTAATGCATTACAATAATGCTATACATTGGTGCTGTTGGGAGTGGTAGAAATGAATAATAACATGCGGTATTATCCGGTTATTTTCGTCGTATTTCTGTTTGTCTTATCGAGCTGTGCACTAGCGGACCAGGTAAACTATAACCGTTTTGTATCTCCGGGCCCCGATACAGGCCTGACTACCGGGTTTTCCACAGCGCAACATATGGTGCAGGCAGCTTCCACCCCCACCACCACCGGTCTTTCTGCTACATACTCCCCAGGTGGGGTCACTACCCGTTTTGAGCTCCAGGCAGTGGCCGATGAAGGAGACAAGGCAAAGGCCATAACAACAGCCAATAGTGCAGGTTTTTCAACCGTTGGTGATAATTACAGCGGGACTAGTACGAACAAGTCGTTGGGGGGGGCAACAGGCACGAATACGGGGGGGCAGTCCCAGGGTATCATCACACCCCGATCGTTCGGTTCCAACCGTAATGCCACAGGTGCAACCCTTAGTGTCAATGCCTATACCACAGGTAGTGTTACCAAATCCCCAGTAATCAGCAAGGATACAAGCACAACCAACAGCAAACTGCCGCAAAGCGGCAGTAACCTGCTGCTCATCGAGGCAGAACGGGAATTCTCCCGGATGACTTCGTCATATTACACGCATACCACCTACGTCGATGAAAAGGCCGGGACCTACAACTATGACTGCTCAGGTTTTGTCGGGTATGCCCTGTCCCGTGCAGTCCCGGGTGCGTTTAATGCACTCCAGCATAAACGGCCTGTTGCCGCGGATTTCTACGATCATATCGTAGTGAGCGGGCCTGTCCCGGGCAGTGGAGGCTGGATGAAAGTCTCAACCCCACTCGAACTCCTCCCCGGTGATATCGTTGTCTGGCTGAAACCGGACTCTTCAGATTCGACAAGCACGGGCCATGTAATGATTGTGACAGGTATGCCGGTAAAAAATCCGCAAAGAACCGGTGAAGTGCTGGTCCAGGTCATTGACTCAACAGAATCCGGCCATGCAAATGACACCCGGGGTTCCGGGCAGACCGGGCTTGGAAAAGGGACCATCGGGATAATGACTGACCTCTCCGGCCTGCCGACTGGTTATTACTGGCGTGGTGGAGATTCCAGGTTATTGCAGAAGACTGATATAGCATTCGGAAGGATAGCCTGAGGGGCAATAGAACTGGTACAGAAAGCAGGATGCCTGTACCAGCCATGATACAAATCATCCAGAAGTGCTGTTACTTCGATAACAGATACCAACCTGATATTGATTGCATTTGCCGTTTTAAACACAGGTGACAGGTATAATTATCAATCAAATCCGTTAAAACAAATTTAATATGAAAATAAATGATTCAGCGGCTCACCTCTCGAAATTTTTGATCA
>JBAXTR010000358.1:0-2090 GCA_037130095.1 Methanomicrobiales archaeon | reverse complement strand
TCTCGCCACCATTTCCAATGAAACAGAATCCTCGTGCAACATTTCCAACTCCGCATCCTCTGGCACCACTACCTCCAACACAATCTATGGTCTCCCCAATCCCGGTTTTTTCATTCAGATCGATCAATAACGGTTTCACATACACGTTCTTCATCGTAATTCCTTTTTTATTCAGGCCAGTACATAAAGTATTATAAGTCCGGGATTATTGCAATATGAAGGTGCAATCTGCCTTACTGTATGAAAAAAGAATGAATTTATAATTCGTGGGGTGCACTACCTGTCGAACAATCTTCCCCAGGAGTAGATCCCGAAACACACCTCCCGGGAGCACCACTACCGTTGTTGCATGGGTCATATCCATCGCCGCCATTACCTGTCGATTCGTTCAGATCGATCAATTCGGGTTTCTGATACACTTTTTCCATTATATTTTTCTTTTGAGAGGAATTAATATTTAAAACTATATTGTTGTTAAAAAGATAAGGGGAATATTCATCTCGTCCCTATTTCTATAAAGGCTTTAAAACACCTCCATTACCCTTATTGCAGAACGTACCTGCAACATTTCCAACTCCGCATCCGTTAGCTCCACTTCCTCCAACACAATCAACTCCTGCTGGGCCACCTACCCCAGTTGGTTCGCTCAGATCGATCAATACGGGCTTCTTATACACGTTCTTCATCGTAATTCCTTTTATAAACGGATTAATATTAAAAATAGTTTGTTTATCATCGAGGTATCAGAAACCAACCTCCATAGTCAGGTATTGTTGCAATACTGCAATTACATAAAATTAACCTTACATTTTCTGACTAAAATTGCATTCTATTAATTCTGAAAAAGAGAATTGTTTATTCTTTTCCTTGATCGAGGAACGCTGCAAGTACATCGGTCATCCGATAGATGCCGGGTTTTTGGGAAGTCACCCAGCGGGCCGCCAGGAGTGCACCCAGGGCTAATACAGAACGGTCGTTCGCACGGTGAACTAGTCTAATGGTCTCGAAATTGCCAGAGAATAATACCGAATGGTCACCCACAATATCCCCTCCGCGGATGACATGGACACCGATCTCCTTCTTTTCCCGTTCCTTCATGCCCTCACGGCCATATTGCTTCCTCCTCTCCCCGATCTCGTCATCTATGATCTTAAGGATCGTCTTTGCCGTCCCGCTAGGGGCGTCTTTTTTGTACCGGTGGTGTGCTTCGATAACCTCGATATCGTAATCTGCGAGCAACGGTGCGGCAGTGCGGAGAAGCTGCCAGAACACATTCACACCGATGCTGTAATTACTAGAGATCACGGCAGGGATCGTAGCTTCGATAGCCTTCAACATCTCGGCCTTTTGGGCGGGGTTAAACCCGGTCGTGCCGATTACAAGGGCAGTTCCTGCTTTTGCAGCAGACTTGGCATTCTGCACTGCAGCGTCCGCGATGGTAAAATCGATCAGGACATCAGGTTTCTTTTTTTCGAGCAACATTGAAAGTTCCGATGACTGGACAACATCCACACCAAAAAATGAACCGGATTTGTTAGCGACACCACCCAGGAGTTCGAGATCGGGTGCTTCATTGACCATGCGACCAATCGTCGTACCCATTCTGCCCAGTGCTCCGCATACGACGACCTTAATCATATCGATCAAGAACCTCTTTGAGGCGGGCTGTTTTATCAGTGTCAAAAATAGCTGTCATGATAAAAATCACTTATTCACCTAAATAATGGATAAAAAATATAAATAACGTTTCGACATATCCGCGTACCGCGTTTAATGAACGGATTTCCTCCCGAGGCCCTCCGGGGGATGCCAGGAGATTGTCTGCCAGGTCTACCAAGTGCCGCGGGCAGGCATATCCTCGCTTCTTCATATGAAAACCCAGGGATCGCGATACGTCAGGATGATGGTCCTTTACCATCAGGAAGATCCCACCTTCAAGCCCTGAGAAAAAACATACGTTGTCCATGCTGAACGATTCGTAGGAATAATAACCCCTTTCAGAAAAACCGCACTCCTCAAAGGTATGTTTTGATAAAGGGGTTGTACAGTCGGCAACTGTACAACCCCTTTATCAAAACATACCTTTGAGG
>JBAXTR010000357.1:0-2095 GCA_037130095.1 Methanomicrobiales archaeon | reverse complement strand
ACCAGACGCTCACCCGATATGAGCCAGGTAGCGGAACCATTGTTAGTAATGTATCGGTGCAAAAGGACCTGATTGTGGTTAATTAAATCCCAAAATTTTTTTCGGTTTCCGGGGCTGCAAAGAGTGCAAAATCTTTATTTAAGAACAGACTAAAAAAAACAACTATTCCTCTCATTGAAGACAGCTATCATGCACCCTTTCTATCCCTCTTGCCGGGTTTCTGAACTGCTCGCAGTGTAACGGGCGGTTGATAATTCCGATTATAAAAGAGAATGACCGGTTCTGACCGGACCCCCGACATTAACTTCCCTTGATGGTCTGGTAATAGATACTCTTTTGCATTCAGATCCCGGATATCCCATATCTTCTGTTTCAGCCTTCAAGGACGAGAGGAATTGCATTATTCCAGAGCAGAAGAACGAAAAACTGGGGAATTGGAATAGAAGGGAAGCAAACGTCACTTAAGGGAAAACTATCTGTATGCATCTTTCGGCACCATCATCTCGAACCGTGCACCTTTGCCATGCTCACCGGTTTCACGGATGGTGATCCCGGTAAGTTTGAGAATTTCCCGTGAAAGGGCTAAACCAAGCCCGGTGTTCTTACCAAAGCCGGGATTGAAGATTTTCTCCTTCTCTTCGGGAGGGACACCCACTCCATCATCTTCGCACACGATAGTGTGATTTCCATCCTGTTCCTCTACAGAAAATCTGATCGTGGTGATCTTCCCGCCGTACCGGGCTGAATTGTCCATCAGGTTATAAAATACCTTGAAAATCAGCGGATCGGCTAACACTTCTGCATTGGCAGCCAGATCGTTTTTCACCGTGACCAACCCAAGTGGCACTTCCTTCGCTCCAGCTTCCAGGAGGGTACGGCAGTCCTGCCAGACAGGGGCGTTGACGCCGATCTGCTCATATTCCTTGGTGAACTGGATCATGGCAGATATCCGTTCGGCAGCGGTTGCAACCTTCTGGAAATACTCATTAAGCGAGGGATCATGCTGCTTCTTTTTCAATATTGAAAGGAACCCCATTAGTACCGTTAGCTGGTTGTTGATATCGTGACGCGTAATACCGGAGAGCAGGGTGAGTTTCCTGTTCGCCTGGCGCAGCATCTCCTCAGCATATTTACGTTCGGTAATGTCCCTTATCACCGATATTGCCACCAGTTTTCCCTGGAGATGGCCGGTGTGGGCATTGATCTCGACTGGAACGATGGTACCGTCCTTTCTCCGGTGCTCGGTTTCGAAAATCGAGTGACCTGTCGTGGATAATTCCCCGAGAATTTCAGTAAGAGGACGGTTGTGGTAATCGGTGATAATATCGAGGGGCCCGCGCTCTAACAGTTCATCGCGGGTATATTGCAGCATCCGGCAGGCAACTTCGTTGAGATGAAGGAATTTTCCAGGTTTCCCGCCAGGATGAAACCAATTGATCTGGATCCCGTCGTTTATCATATCAAAGATGCCCCGGAATTTCTCTTCACTCTCGGCAAGCATCGCCTCAGCCTGCTTGCGTCCGGTGATGTCGCGGCAGAAACAGATGAATTTACCACCGTCCGATTTTTGATAGGTCACGGATAACTCGACGTCGAAAACGCTGCCATCTTTCCTGCGGTGCCGGGTCTCGAAGACCGCCGATCCATTCTCGATAACGTTCCTGATCTGTGCAGCCTGTTCATCCGGAGTCATCATGGCGTCAAGATCGGAAATCTGCAGGGTTAACAGCTCGGCCCGGGAATAGCCCGTCATCAGGCAATAGGTCTCGTTGGCGTAGATGGCTTTCCCGCTTGGGACGTCAATTATCCAGAAACCATCCCTGGTAGTCTGGAGGATTGTCCGAAGTTGCTCCTCACTCCTCCGCAGTTCGTCCTCAGCCTGTTTACGTTCAGTGACATCCCTGGTCACCCCGATAAGTACTTCCTGGTTATTCCAGGATCCCCGGGTGACCTTTGTTTCGACTTCGATACGTTTCCCATCCTTTGAGAGGACAGGCACCGGGCAGGAATCGATGGTCCCGGCAATCATTCCCTGCACATTCCGGAGTGCTTCGTCGCGTCGTTCGGGTACATGCAACAGCAGGACATTTGTCCC
>JBAXTR010000356.1:0-2104 GCA_037130095.1 Methanomicrobiales archaeon | reverse complement strand
ATTACCGCCGAGAGAGTGAAACGGGTTATCAACGGTTTTGCGGATAAAGAAGGCACCGGTGGTAGTTTCGATTATTTTGAGTTAGGGCGGCCTCTGTTCACTGAAAACGGAGACCTGAATGAGGAAATCGGGAGCGAGAAAATCCGGAATTATATTTATTATACTGAAACCAAGGCGCCTTTTAAACCTACGGATCAAAAAGACAACAAGTATTTCTTAAACAAATTCAACGATACAGCATACTATTTTTACTACGAACCTGAAAGCCTGACCACTCTAAACCATGAGTTTCTTAGCGCTGTTAAAACGAAAGCGGGACAATATGTAATTTATGCCGACAATTGTTTGCTCACAAAAGAATTTTTGACAAAACGAAAAATCGTCTTCAAAAAAATACCAAGAGACATTACAAGATTCTAAATCATGCTACAAAAGCAATTCGCCGAAATTATTTCCCTCATCAAGCAGGTGCGTAATAACACCTTAATGACGGTCAATACGGAATTGATAAACCTTTACTGGAATGTCGGGGAATATATCAGCAGGAAAGTTGCCAATGCAAACTGGGGCGATGGAACCATCGATGAACTGTCTGATCTTATCCAAAAGGAACATCCCGATCTGAAAGGGTTCAACCGCAGTGGACTATACAGGATGAGACGGTTTTATGAAACGTATGCCCAATCAAAATTTGTGTCGACAGTGTTGACACAAATTGAATTGCCTGAATCCCAGACGACTGGAATTGTATCAACAGTGGTGACACAATTAGAAACCAGCGATATCAGGAGCAGCATTTTAGCAAAAATCAGCTGGTCGCACCACCTGGTTTTGCTTTCCCGGACAAAATCAGATGAAGAACGGGAATTCTATCTTCGTCTTTGTTTACGGGAGAAGACCAGCGTGAGGGAATTGGAGAGACAGATCAGTAGCGGCGTTTTTGAGAGGATTATGATCGGCAACCAAACACTTTCACCTGCGCTGAAGGAAATTCATCCCGATGTCACAAACACCTTTAAAGACACGTATGTCTTTGAATTCCTTAACCTGCCGGAAAAACATAGTGAAAGCGACCTGCAGAAAGGACTTGTCAGGCAAATGAAAAATTTCATTTTGGAGTTAGGAAGGGATTTTATTTTTATCGGCGAGGAATTCCGCGTTCAGGTTGGCAACGGCGATTTCTATATTGATCTGTTGTTTTATCACAGAGGATTGCAGTGCCTGGTTGCATTTGAACTCAAGGCCGATAAATTCAAGCCTGAACATCTGGGACAACTGAATTTTTACCTGGAAGCGCTTGACCGGGATGTAAAAAAACCGAATGAAAATCCAAGTATCGGAGTACTGTTATGCAAAGACAAGGATTCGGAAGTTGTTGAATATGCTTTAAGCAGAACCTTATCACCGACAATGGTCACAGAATACACAACAAAATTGCCGGATAAGAAATTATTGCAGCAAAAACTACATGAACTATTTGAAAACAGCAACGAAACGGAGTAATGGAATTAAAACCCTACCAGCAGCAGACTGTTAATGACCTTGATCGGTATCTTTCACTGGTTCAGCAGACGAAAAACGTTAGCACTGCCTTTCATGATTTTTGGTCAATGCATCCAAGGACTCCATTACAACCATTTCCCGGAACAGCTATTGAACCCTATAAAAATACAGTTGCAAGAGTCCCTCATATCTGTGTGAAAGTCCCGACAGCAGGAGGAAAAACATTCATTGCCTGCAATGCGCTGAAAACAATTTTCGATGCATTTGATTACGACCGGAACAAAGCAGTGGTATGGCTCGTTCCTTCCATCACTATATTAGACCAGACATTAAAGAATCTTCGGGATTCCGGCCATCCGTATCGGCAGAAAATCAATTCAAACTTTGGGAATAAAGTTGAAGTGTTTGACAAAGCAGCACTGTTGCAGGGCAGCGGATTTAACTCAACCAGTGTCAAAGAGCAACTCAATATTTTTATCTTGAGTTTTGACAGCTTGAGAGCCAGGAACAAAGAAGACCGGAAGGTTTTCCAGGAAAATAGTAATCTTCAGTCATTCGGGACCCTTTTGGGCAGCGAAGAGGATATCACATTGATGAAGGT
>JBAXTR010000355.1:0-2109 GCA_037130095.1 Methanomicrobiales archaeon | reverse complement strand
CAGATACCGACAATAGTTATCCGTCCTCCCAGGAAATGGGTACCGGTTGATTTTAAAGAATTATGGGAATATCGTGAGCTTCTCTATTTCTTTACATGGCGGGATGTTAAACTCCGGTACAAACAGACAGGACTTGGGATAGCATGGGCTATAATTCAACCCTTATTCCTGATGATTGTATTCTCACTTTTTTTCGGAGGGCTGGCGAAAATACCTTCAGATGGGATCCCTTATCCGTTGTTCTCGCTTGCAGCATTGCTTCCCTGGACGTTATTCGCTGAAGGTATGACAAGGTCAACGATAAGTATGGTAAGTAATGCCAATATCATGACAAAAGTTTACTTTCCCCGCCTGATAATGCCCGTAGCGAGTATAATGTCACCACTTGTTGATTTTTGCGTTGCATTTGGTATCCTTATAATCATGATGGCCTATTATGGATTTGTGCCAACTATTAACGTGATTTTTCTTCCCCTCCTGGTTGTCTTTGCAATGATGACCTCGCTTGCTGTCGGACTCTGGCTTTCAGCACTGAATGTCAAGTACCGCGATTTCCAGTACACAGTCCCGTTCCTGATCCAGATATGGATGTTTGCATCACCGGTTGTATATCCAGCGAGCATGGTGCCTCAGCAATTCCAGTTCCTTTACGCACTTAATCCAATGACCGGAGTGATTGAAGGTTTCAGATGGGCTTTGTTAGGCACAAATCCCCCAACAACGATGATATTTATTTCTTTAGGGGTGGTTATTGCCCTCCTCGTCAGTGGGGTGTTTTATTTCCGGAGGATGGAGCAGTTTTTTGCGGATATTGTATAATTTTTTGGCATATCCATAATCCATGGGGATAGGTAACGTATTCACGAATAAACGGAAAAACAGTTCAAAAATGTTACAAGGGTCACATGATGCCCGAATATTGCAGAAAGATGATCTATTGGGGGTCTGCGGTTAGGATCTGATCAACACTACTGGAATACGATTTTCATCAGTCCCGCGATATTTCAGAGATAATCAGGCGATTCTGTTTATCCTGAGATTTCCCGGGAATAATAGTTTTTTAATCTTTTACTACCAATAGTCACCCATGGATGGTCAGATGGATAAAGATGTAATTATCCAATGGCTGCAAGATGCGCTTTCCTCCCTGCCTTCCCTGCGGGTAGCATACCTGTACGGTTCGTTTCTCTCCCGCGATGATTTCGAAGACATCGATATTGGTCTTTTCATCGATAGCGGGCCCGATAAAGTACATGCCTTGAAGTTTGTAGCAAATTTGGGAACTATCCTTGAAGAAGCGCTTGAATTCCGCCATGAGTGCGATATAAAAATCCTCAACGAGGAGCCGGTATGGTTTACGTACGAGGTGATCAGCACCGGCATGGTACTATTCACACGAAATGAGGATGACCGTATCGAGATTGAAACGGGTGTGCTGATCGAATACCAGGATATTAAATCAATGTACGATCTTTTTGACCGTGAATATCTCGCGCAGGTTTGATATGCGGATCCTGGCGCAGTTACAGACTCTGGATGAAGCACTCATGGCATGGGAACGCTATATTGCAGAGGTCCCATTTGACACGTTCGCGCAGGATAAAGATATCCAGTACATGGTCTATCATGCGATGCTTCTCTCTATCCAGGCTTCAATTGACCTGGCAACTGGTATAGCGGTAATGAAAACACCACGGAGACCTGGTACCTATCGTGAAACATTTCATGTACTAGGGAAATTCGGGATTATATCCGAAGACCTTGCGGGGGAAATGTCGAAACTTGCAGGGTTTCGAAATATTCTTGTGCATGAGTATACCGGTCTTGATGTAACACGTGTGTACTCCATCCTGAAAGATGACTTTACAACGATGGATACTTTCAGGACGATAGTAAAAAAGTTTGTAAAAGAGAACCGGTCAGGCTGATTAATTTATTGCATGGTATTGATCCCGGTTTACCCAGGTTTTCCCAATTTTCTATACCCCGGAACTTATAATGGAAAATATTTACAGCACTTTTCTTACACTATCGATTACGCCATTGAAAATCAGTGTTTAATACAATGAGGTTGGTTTATTTTTATACAATCCAACCCCATTGTATTAA
>JBAXTR010000354.1:0-2112 GCA_037130095.1 Methanomicrobiales archaeon | reverse complement strand
ACCTTGCAAATCCCATTGCCGCCCTGAGGAGTGCGGGGATGCTCTTGACCCATGTAGGGGATGCAGAGGGTGAGGATCATATTGAATCGGCGATACGGGCAGTGCTAGCACAGGGCATCAAAACCCGGGACCTTGGTGGTTCGGCTGGAACGCGGGAGTTTGGGGAGGCGGTACTCCGTGTGCTTGAACAGACTGGCATGGATGCCTGATGATTCATACCAATGATTGGAAGGGTTCAGCTCATGAGATGATTCCGGTTAAATCGCGGAAAAAAGAATGTGAATTTGCCAATGGCCCTGACCTCATGGACCCAAAGTGAGAGTAATCATAAATTACTCCCAGAATGCTAAACTAAGTGATCAGGATCCTCCAATGATTGGCGTGTGTTATCCGGATAAATATGCTGTTGAAGAGACCTTTCAGCTCTTCAAAGTACCGTGGGAATGGTACCAGTCCGGCAGGCAGTATGATGTCGTAATCGCACGCAAAGCAGATGTACCTGACTACACAGGAAATCTCATCGATCTCACGGGCAATGATATCTTAAGAAAAATCAGCGATCTGCTCAATGTCGGCCAATCGCATCTCCATGAGCCTGCATGTGAGATTATGGTCGATCAAATCCGGCAGGATCTCAAAAAATATACCATTCTTGTAGAAATCCCTCCTGCACCGTGGGAACATCCCTATATGGTGGCACTCACTCATGATGTGGATGTCACGTCTGTCCGGGAATGCCGGCTGGTTACCGCAGGATATGCGGCATTCCAGTGCTTCATTCATGGAAACATCCGTGCCGGGCTTCAGCTGCTCCTCGCACGGTATGGTATCGGCACTGATCCGTGGGTGCTCTTTGAACGCTGGAAAACGTTTGAAAAAGAACTTGACGTCCGATCCACCTTCTTCTTTGTACCCCGAAAGGATGACCCGGGCGTGCGGGCACACCCGTACCGGGCGGTCGGGTATGGAATTGATGCTGATACCCTGCACGGGCTGACCCGTGGAGGCTGGGAGGTAGGCGTTCATGGTATTGACAACTGGGTGGATGCTGAAACGGGAAAACTGGAGATGGCTGCAGTTGGTAATGGGGCTACTGGTAATCGGACCCACTGGCTTCTATTTGACAAGGACAGCTGGGAAAAACTTGATGAGGCTGTATACTCCTACGACACGACCCTCGGGTACAATGACGATGTCGGTTTCCAGGCAGGGACCCTGCAGGTGTACCGGCCGAAAGGGACTTCAAACATTTTAGAACTTCCTCTCCACATTCAGGATCTCGGGCTCTTTGGGAAATTCTGCTGGGCACCTGTTGATCAGCGCTGGGAAAAAACACCCTGCCTGAATCTGGATAAAACAGCAGCACGCATGCAATGCAAAGAGATTGTTGATTATGCACAGAAATATGGCGGGGCGATCACGATCCTCTGGCATTACGAGAACCTCACCCCGCCCCGGGACTGGTCGGGGATGTATACAGAACTGGTGAAGCGGGCTCGTGCTGATGGGGCATGGGTGACTACCGCGGGAAATGTGGTGGAGTGGTTTGAGGCACGAAGAAAAATAACCATTGCATTATTTCAGGATACAAAAAAAATCACTATCCAGATACAGAATCTGAATCGCTCAATAGAACCATCTCTGCGGGTTCGGCTTCACGTTGATCCGTCTTTGATATCCCATGTTGATGGCGATTATGTACGGGGAGATACCTATATTGATATCAGGTGTGTTAAACCGGAATTATCTGTGATACTACGATGAAAGTCCTGTTGACTGATGGAAATTTCAAGCATACTCTCGCAGCGGTACGCTCCTTGGGAAAACGAGGTATTGATGTGACGGTCCTGTCACATATTTCCCTGAGTATCTCATTTTATTCGAAATACTGCCGGCACCATGTGATCGCACCCGATCCTGAGAATGATTCCCGGTTTGCAGATTTTTTGCTTGAATATGTCAAACAAAATCAGTTTGACGTTTTGCTCCCCATCAGTTTTGCAGCAGTGATGCATGTATCCCGGATTCGGGACGAACTGGAAAAATACGTGAAAATCCCTCTGGCAGATGATCTTGCTCTTGGCATTGCAGGAAGTAAGGATCATACGATCC
>JBAXTR010000353.1:0-2114 GCA_037130095.1 Methanomicrobiales archaeon | reverse complement strand
CTCATCAATCCCCTGCACCTCACCCTCCTCATCCCAAGCCTCCTCCTTTCGCCCCCCATATACATCCAGCCACCAATCACGAATTGCACGGGGGAAGCAAAACCATGATCGATAGGCCGACGACTAACGCTTGTGATCTCACATGGAGAAATGGAGGTAGGATCCCGATATTGGAGTCGTTGCAGAAGAAATACCAGCAAAAACGGTTTGTTCTATCAAACGGGCATTAAATTTTTTCTACAGAAGATCATTGAGCTCTTCCCGTTTTACTCCTGCTTCTTTTAGGATCTCATGCACAGTACCTACAGGTAGATCGCCGGCATGAAAAGGGACAACAACGCGTTTTTTTGAATCGGGGTGATAGAAAATATAGTGGCTGCCCTTCACACGATCGCACATAAATCCTTTCTTTTCAAGTACTTTCATCAACACTTGTGGAGTAAGGACTGGCTGTTTAGGCATGGGCTTCAAAAGTCAATGTATATTCCAGCAGACCCTCTTCGGTCGGAATTTCATCCCCATGTTCTCTCAAACTTTCAATATACAGCTCAATGGCTTCTTTTGCCATGCTAATCGCCTCCTCTATTGTTGTTCCATACGTAATACATCCAGGGAGAGAAGGAACTATAACGGTATATCCCCCTTCGGGTTCCTTTCGTAACAGAATTTTATAGCTTAAGAGACCCATACCAGTTTTTCCTTTTTTAACGGGATAATAGTATTTACCCGATACAAAAATATGAAATTCCTGAAGCATTCAAAAAAATGTTATCGAAGCAACGAATAAGGTGAGATCTCCGAAGCTTCACCCTTATTCTTGCTCAACCCCCTGCACCTCCTCCTCCTCGTCCCCGGCCTCCTCCTTTTGCCCCTCCACCTACATCCAGCCACCAATGACGAATGGAATGGGAAGCCCCAATTTGAATCGCCGTACCGGCCAAAGGCGAGGGGGATTGTTAAGGTTGATTAGTATTACACAAACTTTTGTCAGGGGGATTATCAGGATAAGGTTTGATATCCGGAAAAATCACTAGGTTAATGCTTCCGACGCTCAATCAATCAGAAATAGCGAAACATATTTAGGCAGAAATGGCTGAATAGTACATTTATCCCAAAAGGGAATTTTGTCCAAATGGCACTTCAACAGCGTCGTAAAGGGAGGACATATGGTAAGAAAAGGTGACCAAACCACTGAAAAGGTTCTCGTTACTCCGGACACTAAGCAGGAGCTTAGTGCTATCAAACTGCCGGGAGAGAGATACGGAGATGTCGTTGCCCGGTTGGTGAGGGAACGAAAACAACAGGACTATATTGCCCATTTATTAACTATTGCGAAGGAAGGCGATTTCGTACGCATGGATAGTGATGAAGAATATACCGAAATCAAGGATGAGGTGAAGCGTTCTGCACCTCGAGATAGAACGGCATGTACTCCAATACATTAACAGTCTGCCGGACAAAGACCGTCGGATAATCAAGGAACATCTGGTCCAGCTTGAAGATCCGATCAATGCAAGGGATGTGGAACTATTGCGCGATGGAGTATGTCGTATGCACATTGCTCATTCATATACGACATTCTTTGTCGTGTTGCCTGACAGGGTCCAAATCCTGGATGTGTTGACAATCGAACAAGCCCACAAGAAGTATAAAAGGGTTTGAGAGAGGCTGCATAACCGGCAGCCAGCCAACAACACGGGAAGGCCAATAGGGATCGTATGAACAGTGGGGGACGAGCGAGATAACAGGAATAAAAGTAAAACGTAAAATTGCGAGTATTGTTCAGGTGAAAACACCTGGAACTATCATTATGACAACCATTCTTCGCGGGATATTTCTGCTTGTTTTCATATTCTGATGAGCAAATCTACACCAATCTGTGATCGGTGAGGGTTTGGTATAGTAAGAACGATGGACCCTTTTATCATGTAGGGATGCCTTCCACCTGCGTAAGGTCCATCAAATCCGAATGACCGTAATTTTTTATTAATTCATCCCAGCTAACCGGGGATAATTTATGCTCTGACACCTGGTTCGAACCTTCCAGGAGGTTGTATTGTTATACCATCAACTGGTGGAATGGGAATACCTTTCTGAATTCGAATAATAATCCA
>JBAXTR010000352.1:0-2116 GCA_037130095.1 Methanomicrobiales archaeon | reverse complement strand
GTATAAGGAAGATCATATGGACGATATTGTAATTTACCTGATCAGTGGCGTGATTATGGTTATTATCGGACTTTTAGTCGGATACCAGGTAACGAAGCGTTATTACGCAAAGCGGTTCTTCGTTGTAGCCAAACAGTGTGAAAAAGTTCAGACGATTGCTCCGCTTATCGCGGAACTTGAGAGGGAATCCTGATGGTACCGAAATATAAGGGATATGGTGTTCATTATGGTTGATTTACTCGGAGAGCTTGTTATCTGCATCGTCACGTTGTGCTTCGGACTCCTCATCAGTTTCCAGATTGCCCATATTTACCATGTGCGCCATATCACACGGATTGCAAAACGATGCATAGATTCCGGCACTATGGCACCGGTACTCGTGGAACTTGAAAAAGCGCACCAGATGGGCTATGTCAGAGATGTGGATATTGATGAGCCATTAAATTAAAAGAAGACCGCAACAAAAAATTATTTACAGCTATCAAGCTGTTCTTTCTGTTTTTTCATCAGTTGCTTGATTTTATCCCGGATATTATCAGGCATACCACATAACACGGGACTGCTGAATTCTTCCCCTTCATCTTTTTCAATTTTTTTCACATCAAGGGCATCTGCGAGAATCGGATCCAGTCGTTTTGCATTTTCCCAGGCCTTCCTCGCCTCTTCATCCCGGTTCAGTCCCCCGCTCAGGTTAATCCCCCTGAACGCCCATAGGTTCGCATTTGAGGGGTTCAACTGCAGCGCTTTTTCATAGTACTGGTCTGCCTCCTCGTACCTACTTTCATAGGCAAGGAGATCAGCTTTCAGTGCCATTTCGTCTGACTGATTGAGGAGATCCTCTTTTTTATTCCAGGATTTTTTCACTCCTTCAGGAATAATATCAGCTCCTGCTATCTTTTTTGCAACCCGACTATAATAATGTTAGGGATACGGAAATTATAGGAGATGATAATAAATTACCCGAATTTAGTCATCAAATCCATATCAGCACATATATGGCATTCTCATACGTTCTGATCGAATTCCATTACTTCTCCTGAAATGGCATGGAATGAGTCAAATCTCAAAGTATGGGATTTGAGAATTTTTGTGGCTTTGTGCTATTATGCGAGAATTTTTTAGCTCCCGGAAAAAATACTATGTATGAGTGAAACAGGATTTGCTTGCCGCTATATCTGCCTTGAATGTGCGTATATTTATGACCCCGCAAAAGGTGATCCGAAGGGAAATATCCCCCCTGGGACACCCTTCGAGAAACTTCCGGATACGTGGCGATGTCCTGAATGTAAAATAATGAAAGTGAAAAAGGGCGTATTCAAACGTCTGGATAATTAAAAATTCTTACATTTGAAAAGGCCATCATTTTTTACCCCCAAAAATTCCTAATTCCCGAATAACAAGATATTTGTTTGAAGTGAATTTATTAAAAAAATTTGATCTACGGTAGGTTGATTCTAAAGGAATATATAGGAACCAGAATAACTGGGATCAATGAGCCAGAGCATCAAATATTATGTATTAATTCTCTTCATCGTAGCAATTGTATGTTCATCTGGTTGTATTGTCCCGACAAAGGACAAGCCGGCACCAGCCAGCCAATCTCAAGGTACTAATTACCTGGTACCTGGTACTGGTAGTACTCCCCAGCAACAAGCCCAGGAAAACACACAAAATTCAGGGACAGCAGCCAGTCAGGGGAGTCCCACACCAACTCCTATGCCGGACGATACACGCTACCTTACTCAGGTCCCGACATATCCGGTAACTTCTGACAACGGCCCTTTCTACAGAAACCTGTCGATTTATGCAGATCCGACCCAGATCATCCGTAATTACCAGGATATCTACAATAATGAACTTTCATTAAAAGATTACACCGTCGCTTATGCCTACGATCTTAAAAATCCACCATTAATAATAAATTTTAATGTAAAGCCCAAAATGGATGATCTGACAATATGGTCTGAAAGCAGGAGTGGAAGCTTATCGGGTGCAACAACCGGGACGGGTGGCGGGGTTGTGGACCCGAAACGACCGGATGTATATACACAGGTGACCCAGTTAAGTCCTGATGCATGGTTTGAAATTAAAGTCCTGGATAAAACTACAGGAAATG
>JBAXTR010000351.1:0-2123 GCA_037130095.1 Methanomicrobiales archaeon | reverse complement strand
TGGTGTCCAGAAAATGCTCAATGAATGCCGCCTGAAGAAAAATTCCCATGGAGAGCGATAATGGCAGTTCACCTGGTATCTCCCGGGAGTCTTGCGACCGGTATTGGAAGTCTTCCACACACGGACCCCGTAAAGGCCTGCGATGATGTAATCAGGATATTCCCTCAGTTGCCTTACGCGCCCACGCTGCCCAACCGCGGACTGCTGGAAAATATCGTATTTTGTGATTCTGAAGGCCTGCCCGGCAGGGTAATCAGTGAAGGAAGACTCCTCGTTGACCGCGGAGCTCAGCTTTCAGCAGAAATGGAACAGGTTTACCTTGACTATATCGAAGGAAATTTTTCACCGTACGCCGTTACAGCAGACTATGCCTCAGGGTTTCATGAATTTGGAAAAAGGACTTATTACTCACCGTTTGCCCTTAAATGCCAGGTCACCGGCCCTGTAACGTTCGGTATGCAGGTGGTGGATGCAGAGAAACGCCCGGTATATTATGACAGCCAGTATGCCGATGTCCTCTCGAAACTTATTGCTCTCCGGGCCCGGTGGCTCGAACAATCGCTTAGAGGGATCGCGGGTGCTACAAATACCATGGTGATGGTGAACGAACCGTACCTGGCTGCCCTCGGGTCTTCAGTTGTCCCGATAGACATGGATACTGTCAGGTCCGGGTGGAATGATATCGCGGATATGCTTAAGGGGAGTATCGGTATCCATTGCTGCAGTAATACGGACTGGAGTTTTATATTCTCACTGGACCCGGGTGTTGTCTCATTTGATGCCTACTCTACAACGAAGGAATTTCTCCTGTACAGGGATGATCTTTTTACCTACCTCGAGAAAGGAGGTGTAGTTGCCTGGGGTATTGTGCCTGCAGACAACAGGGTTTTTTCGCAGGAGACCCCGGAATCACTCTATGAACGGTACATGGGGATCAGGAAGGAAGTGACTGCATACATCCCTAAAAAATTGTTCGATGCCCAATCAATAATAACCCCAAGCTGTGGTATACGATTTGCCACTGAACCTGAATCAATAACAATTATGGAGACTGCCGCAATGATATCTGCGCGTGTCAGGGGGGAGCCTGGCTTATGAATGATGACTTGATTGTATTATCTTTCTCATGGGTTAACCAGGGCCGGAGGTCGTATCTATGAGCGCCCCTTATACAATTGCCGTCGCAGGAAAGGGGGGTACTGGGAAAACCACCATAAGTGCCCTCCTGGTGCGGGCCCTGATCGGGCAGGGAAAAGCACCAGTCCTTGCAGTTGATGCCGACCCGAATGCAAATTTTCATGAGGCACTTGGCGTGGAAGTCCGGGAAAATCTTGGCGGGATGCGTGAAGATGCCTTCACAAAGAGCATTCCCCCGGGAATGACCCGGACCGAGTATATCAGGTACCGGTTTTACCAGGTCCTTGTTGAAGATGATGGTTTTGACCTGATCGCGATGGGCCGGCCCGAGGGGACAGGGTGTTATTGTTTTGCAAACGACCTCCTCAAGAACTGCATGCGTCTCCTTGAGAGGGATTACCAGTTTATCATTATCGATTCGGAGGCGGGAATGGAACATATCAGCAGGGGTACGATCGGCATACCGGATGTCCTCCTGATCGTGAGTGACCCCGGGGCACGGGGTCTCCGAACTGCGTCCCGGATCATTGATATTGCTCTTGACCTCGGTATCAGTCGTTCTGCTATGCACCTGGTCTTTAACCGGTATAAAAGCGGAATCGCCCCGGCAGGGGTTTTTGAGGATACCCCTCTCGCGGTAGTCCCCTATGACCCTGCAGTGGAAGCTGCGGACCTTGCGGCGACCCCTGTCTCCCTGATCCCCGATGGCAGCCCGGCGAAAGATTCGGTAAGGGAAATGGCTATAAAACTCATCGGATTTGCCGATAAAAAGGAAAAAGAGAAGGTAAAATAACAGGGCTGCGGAGACCTGCAAGCTGCTTTCCTGTATTCTGCCATTTCTCTTCAGTGGATTAGATCAGAGAACTCTATTACCAGTCTATTTTTACTACACCTGCTTTATTTCACCGTGATTGTAACAAATCCATAAAATAGAACGGAATCATACGATTGGTATGGAATCCTCTGAGCGGGAAGATTATCTCGAA
>JBAXTR010000350.1:0-2123 GCA_037130095.1 Methanomicrobiales archaeon | reverse complement strand
TCGACGAACGAGCAGACCGTGAGGACATGCAGACGTTTATGGCAACGAGCGGTACCAAGCTCCAGCCGGAAGATATCGAGCGTGTAGTTTCCAATATGAAGGCATGGAAACCTGACTTTTGTATTGTGGTTTCCCCGAATGGAGTCCTTCCAGGCCCGACCGGTGCCCGTGAGCAGCTCGCTGCCGCAGGTATCCCGGTTGTCGTAATCACCGATGATGTAACAACCAAGAAAGAATGGGCAGACCTCAAGGAAAGCAAGTTCGGTTATATCATCATGAAGGCAGACGCCATGATCGGTGCACGCAGGGAATTCCTCGACCCGGTCGAGATGGCAGACTACAACGGTAACCTTGTAAAGGTCCTCTCCATCACCGGTGCATTCCGCAAGATGCAGCTCGCACTTGATGAAGTGATTAACCAGGTCAAGGCCGGCAAGAAGGGCGCAGAAATCGTCCTGCCAAAGGTCGTAATGACCTCCGACAAGGCAGTCACCGGAGAATTTTCAAACCCCTATGCACTCGCAAAGGCACGTGCAGCATACGAGATTGCATCCGCAGTTGCAATGGTCAATGTAAAAGGCTGCTTTATGACAAAGGAATGGGAACAGTACGTCCCGATTGTCGCAAGCGCCCACGAGATGATGAGAGCCGCCACAATACTCTGTGACGAGGCCCGTGAACTCGAAAAGGCAGTCGACGGTGTTATCCGCAAGCCACACAAGAAAGATGGTGTGCTTGTATCAAAGACCAAGCTGGTCACAAAACCAGAGTAAAACCTTTTTTTTCTTTTTCCCGTACTTACCCAGGATTCACCAGAATTCTGAAAATCAATCTCACAACATAATTGGTTATCACCAAGAGTGACACCACTCCTTTCACTTCAATCAACTAAAAGAAAGGAGATAACGCAGGCACCGGTACGGTACTAACTTTTAATCGTTTTTCCTGTACCACGCAGCAAGATCTTCCGGGAGTGTAAGGATAACCGGCTCGAGGTGGAGCCTCTCCATATAGGCGGAATCCGCAAGTGACCGGGCGTTCGGGTTAATTCTTGAAATAATCGAGCAAAAGACCCTGAATCCGCGGTCCTCCCCACATTTATCAAAAAATATCGAGAGGTTGAATGCATGGGTACCTAGTTCACGATAGAGGCAGATCACAGACAGGATACCCTCAACAAGAGTATCGATATAGGTTTCGGCTTCTTCCAGCGTTGCAACAGGCAGGATCCCTCTCACCTCACGTTCTCCAAGCGGCACTGCATGTGCAGTCCAGCATATCTCGTTCCCGAAAAGGTACCGGTCAGACACCGCTTCATGCTCCCTCCATGCATCCCAGTAGCACCTGCCATGCCGATCAAGGTAACGCTTACCTTTATTCATATACAGGCCTGCGATTACCGGGGGCCGTTCGTCAGCAATACCCTGAAGGTGGGGATGTTCAAGGCTTGCACCTGCTGACGGAAGATAATTCCAGTTGATGCTCGGATAGCCACCCACGCAGGACAACGATTGCACCTGGGCATGGAATGCATCAGACAACTGTTTTTTACTAAAGATGTCAATCACATGTTCCGATGTAATTACGGTAACCGTATGGTACGAGGCAAAAGGGTACAGATTTGGAAAGGTTATACTCTCACCCAGGCAAATCCGCTTCCCCCCTGGAAATTCCGGGGTGACTGAATATACCTGGTCCTGACAAAACGGGCAGCCATTCCTGTCAGGAGAATAGGAATAGGGCATATCTAATCCCCGTTTGGTGCGGTCAGGACTGATCCTGCACCGAAGACCTGTCAGTTGCTCCTCGCGGTACTGGAGGACTGAATTTCCCGAATGTATCTCCCGTACCGTAAACATGGCTGATATACTGCCTATTAGGATAATCGGGGATTTAAAAGTCTCGATCGAAAATTACCAAAAAAAAGTGGATTGTTTTTTGAAACCCTTATACAACGTACTTACCAAGGAGCCGGATTGAAGTAGTCATGTCCGGACCGAGTGGTGAGCCGAATATAATCTGGGTAACCCCTGCCTTGGTGAGGTCTGCACACTTTGCCTTTACCATTTCAGGTGTTCCGGCAATCGTGAATGCATCGATCTCTTTGTCGCCAACGAGTTCTC
>JBAXTR010000035.1:0-12660 GCA_037130095.1 Methanomicrobiales archaeon | reverse complement strand
CCGATCCCTCAACCCATGCAACAAGCGTGCCGTCCCAGTTCCTTGCAAGGGAACGCACTCTTCTGCTGCGCTGGTACTCTTTTCCCCGCGACAAAGTCTTTACGCCGGCCCATGCTTCCAGCGTTGCCCAGTCCAGGTCAAGGAGGGGATCGGTTCTTTCCTGATCGGTCATATGGGTATGCCTGTCTGGATCTTATCGCAGGGTATATTGAATACCTGCGGTTTGTTTCTGCCAACGGGACAAAAGAAAAATACATCCGAGCTCACTTTCCATTCCCGGTATAGGGCCTCGAAGAGCTGAGAAAAAACCGAACTCTGCCATCTGATGGCTTTGCGTCAATGAGGCATTGATTTATGAAAATTGCGAGGACTATTGGCTCGTTGATCGTGAGGATTCAAAGGGACCGGGAGCAGCAGGGCACTCGATCTGCAGTTGTTACCAATAGTAACCAGATCAGAATACTGATTACATTCCCATACCAAGTATCAACAACGGATCAGAACTAGGCAGGACCTGATGAGATTCTCACCCACTTTCTCGTATAGCAATGAAATTGTAAACCGGCTTACCCATATCACCGCATCCAGGGAAGTAATTCTCCACGCACATCTTGTGCCAAAATGGGCGCTGTCGCTCCGGCGTGAACAACTTGTCCGTGCAGCCCATGCCTCAACGGCCATAGAGGGAAATCCCCTGACCCTTGAAGAAGTAAGCCAGCTTGCAGAAGGCCGGGATATCATGGCGGCCCGCAAGGCAAAGGCGGAAGTCCTTAATTATCTCAGCGTGCTTGAAAATATTACAACTTATCAGATGAACGGCAAAATATCAATGCAATCAATCCTTGCACTTCATCTTGATGTCAGTCGCGGTACACTTGAGGACCCTGTAACAGAAGGGGAGTTCCGAAGTGTCCGGGTGGTCGTCGGCAACAGGGTAACCAGGGAAATCGTATACTCTGCACCCCCTCCATCTAAGGTAGTTACTTTGATGGAAGAGTTTGTAGAATGGCTTAACTCTGACGAAGCCCATAGATTGCACCCTGTTATTGTTGCCGGAATCGCCCATTATGAACTCGTGAGGATCCATCCCTTTGTGGATGGCAACGGCCGGGTTGCACGGGCACTTGCAACCTTGATCCTTGCTATGAGGGAATTTGATATTAAGCGTTTCTTTACTCTCGATGATTTTTACGACAGCGATCGGCAGGCATACTACACAATACTCCGGGAGGTTAACAAAACCTATCCGGACTGCACAATCTGGCTTGATTATTTCACTGAAGGGGTGGAGATATCCCTGAACCGGGTAAAAGAACGGGTCCTGCGTCTTTCAGGGGATGGTTACAGGAAAGCAGCCAGCGGACAGGTCTCTCTAACCGAACGGCAGATGAGGATCATCGAATTCGTTCACAAAACGGGATCAGTAAAGTCAGGTACTGTTGTTGAAATGTTTCACATATCCCGGCAGGCCGCATTACATGAATTGACTGGCATGGTAGATCAGAATCTCCTCTTACGTGAGGGCCAGGGGAGAAACACCCGATACATCGTCAAATAGTGGTTGTCAATTAGGTTGTCAATTAGGTTGTCAATTAGTTGGGTAAGCTCGCAAACCCACATGATCAGTTTTGAGAGGATCAGGACTTCCAACAGTCCTTGTTGGATGAAAACGATAAATTTCCCTTCCTTATAAAGACAATTCCATCGGTAAGGTAACGATCCTTTCCTTAGAAGGGGGTGTCCTCTTGTAAGCAAAGTTGTCTTATCGTACAATGGGCAATTTCTGATAGCGGCAGGGGTCCTCATCAGTAAGAATTTCTGTCAAGTGTTATTGCGCGATTGCATTTTTTGAATTAATTTTGGGGAAAATACCTGCGTAATACAGTCCGTTCCCCCGCCCGGCTGAGGCTTCAGAACACCAACTTCAAATCTTCTACAAAAAGTTCTTATAGTACCTTTAAGACGCCATTTGAAAATATATGAACCCATGCACAGGGTGTGAGTATAGACAGATTTTTCTCCGTGAAAATGACGAGGGGAAAATTCTGTTCTGTCGAAAATTTAATTGCGAACGCGATGATGCCCGATCAAAATGTGAGCGCTGGGCGGGGTTCGTCGATCCGTTTGTATAAAAATGGGAATGGAAGGCTCGGATTGACTGGCTTTCCCCGTCTCTTTTCCATTCTGGGATGAGCATCAGTGCTGCAGCCGTGCAATCACGCCGTTGACGATCGCAATGACATATGCCCCGACCGACAGGGCACATTCCGCGGTCCCGTTCATGGCGATCACAAGATTCCGGCAGGTATTTTACCAATGGTTTCATGACTGGCGAATCATAAAATAACATCATTTCGTATGATGATCTCCAGTTCCCAGATCATAAACTGCGGAAAATGGATATTCATTCCGGTAATGGCGGTGTCCTGATACTTACTGGAACTTCCGGGGGATGATCTCGTTCCAGGTCTTCTCGGCCACCACGGTCCCGTTCTCTGTCAGGCGGCGCATGAAGGACAGGTTGAACGTTGTCTCATTGGAAGAGAGATGGCAGAGCCCTACCATTACGAGCGCCCTCCCTGGAAGTATGAACTCATCTGATTTCTCTGCATGGAACGAGGCGTTGGCGGGATCGTTCTCGTTCACCCGCCAAGTATAATGTTCCACCGTGCGGAACGTCTTATCCTGGACCCTCCAAATGTCATCGGTCCCGAGGGTGTAGGAAGCCTCGCCCGTCACCGGGTCATAGGAGACCGGCGAATCCTCCTCGGTGCTGGCCAGATACTCTGCGTCCGGGCGCTGCTCCTCCGGTTCCGGGGGAGGGAGGACACAGGGGCGGTCGAGTACCCCTGGAAGGACCACGGGGAAGGTAATCCAGGTGTCCGGTCCGGGATACAGGGTGGTGTTCCCATGATACGGAGTCGGCCAGGCCATAGGGAACTGTGCGTTGCTCACCGCAAGGCGGATCCGGTGACCGGGTCGGAAAGTCCAGGTAGTGAAATGAATCTTTGCCGTAATGTTTACGGGCTCTCCCGGGACCAGGTATTCGGGTTCCAGGCGCGACCTGCGGTGGGCCGGGTTGATCAGCACTCCGCTGACGAGCGAGACCGAACCGTTTGGCCAGACGTCCTCGAGCCGCACGGTCCACTGGTACAGGGGTGCATCCGATGAGACGTTAAGGTGCACTTCCGGCATCCCGATAATCTCCACCGGATCCGCCAACGGCTCCGAATCGTAGACCAGGCTTTTCGCATCATCGGCACTCATATCCCCGGTCAGCTCTCCCCACCATTCCCCCGCAGCCATCCCGGCCCCTGCCTGGTAGGTGAGGGTATGGGGACCATTTCCCCAAGGAGCCGCTGTCAGGAGATCATGGCCGGGACCCGGATAAACCCTGGTCCAGGTGGTTCCCGGAACCGGCCAGTCCCCGCAGTTCCATGCTCCCGGGGTGACGTCCATGGTCAGGGAAGGTGGCGTTGCATCCCGGACAAAGACCATGAATTGCGGGTCGTCCAGGATTCCTTTTTCCTCACCCTTCAGCCAGGTGCCCCACCACCGCACGGCTTTCTCCCGCCATTCGTAATTCGGTCCCGGGATCCCGTTGTTCGGCCAGGCATGGTTCCAGGTGCCTATCTCGACTTTTACCGGGGCGTGGGATGATCCAATCATCCAGGCCGGGGTATCGCGGTACCCGTCAAGAAGCCCGCCGATCAGGTACGCCGGCACCTCGAGACCCGACTTTTCCCGGAGGGACTCCTTCTGCCAGAGCAGCCCGTCGGTCTGCTGCCGTTTCCATGCAAAGATCCATGGTTCGCGGTAGAAACGCTCCTCAAGGTACCAGGGGGTGATGAGATAGTCCACGCTCCGAGGAGCACCGTTGTCGGTATCGATCTGCACCTCGTAGGGATCCATATGGAAGACCCCGTCGATATAGTGACAATCGTTGTAGTAGAGGTCCTGCGAGGAATGGACGGCAATGATGGCCTTCAGCGCAGGGGGCTTTCGTGCAGCGATCATGAGCGAGTTGAACCCACTCCATGAGATACCGTACATCCCAACGTTTCCGTTGGACCAGGGTTTCTCTGCGAGCTGGCCGATGATCGCAATCCCATCGGACAGCTCCGGTTCCGAGTATTCTGAGATGGGGACCGTCCCCTCGCTGCTCCCGGTTCCCCGGACATCGGCCCGGGCCACCACGAATCCGTGTTCTGCAAAGTACATCCCGATCGGGTAGTCCCGGAGGTAGAACATATCATCCTTCCGGTAGGGGAGCATCTCCAGCAGGACCGGAAATCGTTCCCCGGATTTTTTCCCGATTGGCATGAAGTAGTTGACAGAGAGCCGGGTCCCGTCGGGCATGGTGAGCCAGTCTCTCTCGATGGTGACATTATACCCAGGAGGGGACGGCATCTGCCGGGATGAAACAGCCTGGAGGGGTCCCTCACCAGGGAGAACCAGTATGAGTGCTAACAGGGCACCCACTATTGCAGCGAGGAGGATCCAGGATACGAATTTCATGTCACGCATACCTAGATTCAGATTGATAAGATACCGTATTAAAACGATACCGTTTGAACCGGTGAGATGGAGAGCGGCAAGCGAACCGTAACGCCGACCGCACCAGGATCCTCCACCGTGGTGTTCCGCTTCTATGGCGCAGGGTTTGCCTTTCCGGGCACATTCACCTCATTCCTGCATGAAAAAAATAACTGATTTACGGGCTACAAACGGGAACTAGGGTGAATCCGGCTAGTAAAAAAGTGAGCAGGATAAATGTCTTCCATGGTGACATGCACTCCACCAATGGATACTCCAAGGTAGACTAATTATATGTTTCCTTCAGACCATTTTCAGAATAACCCAGACAGACAACTTTAGATAAGTGTAGATAAACCCTGTCACTATTGGAAAACCCCCGTGATTTGAACATTCGTGCCATCAATCACGGCTGAAGGCTTAAAAGAGACTGTGTTCCAAGCCGATGGTGAATTGGGGCCTTTTATAACGTTTTTATAATCTGATGTTTTAGGGTCAAAATTTACTCCCATTATTCAAATTGTTTTCCAAAATCGGCCACAACGCGACGAAATAATTTTTTGGACTACTAAATGTGGTACTGAAGCACATCAGAATACAATCGGGTAATATTGAAAGCCTCTTTTTTAAATTCAAGCAAGAAATCCGAATAAAATTTAAATTTTACTGTAGTTGTAAAAATAGGAAGAATCCCTCTTTTCAGCCCTCCGAAAGGTCATGAGGGAACTGCCACGTGGGCCGGGTTTATTTCTGGAATTTCAGACAAGTATCAAAGGCCATCATATTCGCTCCCTCGGTTCCTCACTTCACTTCGTTCCGTTTCGGGCCTCCTCCACTCATATCATGTCATGGTTTTCCCGGAGCATTCACAAAAAGATCTCCTATTCGCCACGAAACGAGGGAAGGAAATTTTCCATCGTACTTGATTGAAGGTCCTAAAGTTTTTTCCCGATTGCCCGGAACATCATCATAGACCAGAAGAAATTTCCCGTTTCTCCCGCTTGTTTCCAACCTTCAATCAATAAATCTGACTCATTCTGGGTTATTACCCCTGCCTTCACAGCACCGGGAACAAACTTGTCCATGACACCAATTCGGCTGAACGTAGGATAATCATAGAGAATTACAGGTTCTACTTCAATTCTGACTTCAAAACCTGTTTCACGCATCAGTCCGTACATCTTTCTTCCAATCCACCCATCACCAACATTGTCAGCACAATATGAGACAAGGGATCTGGTAGCGTCCCGGTCCCCAGGATCAGGTGTTGCCGTTTCAAAGTCTGGTTCTACGATGACAATGGTTCCACCTTGTTTTAACACCCTAAAAAGGTTTTTGAGGGCGGGTTTTGGGTCTTCGAGGTGCTCAAGGGTCCGTTCGATATGGATTGCATCGAAGAAATTATCCGGAAAGTTCAGGGTTAGTAAATCCCCACGTATAAATGAGACATTTTCAAGATTAGGCGGGCGGTTCTTTTCTGCGAAAGAGACCATTGATTCATTTGAATCCAGACCAATTACCTTTCCTGATTTCCCGGTTCTGGCACCCATCCTGCAGGTATCCAACCCGATCCCACATCCTGCATCCAGGACAGATGATCCTTCTTTCAAGGCCATGGCCTCAAAACTACGTTCCTTGATAGCCCGGAACTGGGGGACCGAATCGACAAACCTTAAGTAATCCGCAAAATAGTCAATTTCCTGCACATCCTGAAGGTCAGCACTCACAGAATCTGGATCCATAGGAATATTGTTAGAGTGCTTACTGATATCTCTATTTAGTGCAGTGATGCAAATTGCCAATGATTCATAGAAAGGAGGACCACTGTTAATCGGACACACACAGTCGGCCATCATATTCGCTCCCTCGTGTCCTCATTCCACTTCGTTCCATTCCGGGCCTCCTCCGCACACATCATGCCCTGGTTTTCCTGAAAGTTCCGGGGTGATACTGACGGCCATAACTTCGTCGCGTTGCTCCTCGTCATCACCTATCCCTTCACGCTCCGGGACACATGGCGGAATGCCATCGGTCCCGTTCTCTCGTTACCGTACAAGTGCAGACGCTCGGTGACTCGTTCTCGCGACGCATGTGGGGCTCGGACGAGTTGCTGATGGCTTACTCAGTTGGTCACGGGGGGATTCACAGGATTAATAGCGGCATGAACTTAAATTACCGATAAAAAAGTATGATGGAACTCAGGAAAAGTTGCCGGATATTATTTCCGGATCCCGTTCCAGAAGAGCGTTGAATTATTCAGAGCGCCTTCTCCTGCAGATGCGTGTGCCCAGCGCCCGGTGAACGAATTCTGGTCAGCTGACAGTTCAAATTCGAATACCCCGGTATCATTGTCGCTTTCTGAATAGTTACCAGCAATTTTATTTCCATGCATGGCAGCAGTGAGTGTGCCATTATAGACCCCCTCGCCAGGGATGGCGTAACGGTAAATCCCGGACACGACCGATCCCGCCTGGGTCATGGAAATCGAAGATAACGTCAGATTGCCATCTGATCCGAGCCATGTGGTATTCCAGGTCCCTGACCATGACAGGGATTGTGGAGCCGTTGTGGTTGTTGTGACCTGAAGGGATGGTGTCGGAACTGCGGTTGTGGCAGCAGGCGTTGCCGGTGTCAGTCCTGGGGAGTTCGTGCAACCAGCAGCAATCAGCGTGACGAAAACAATGCCGGCCAAGATAATAATAAGCGATTTTTTCATGTGATGATCACTCAAATTGTTTTTTCACTGGTAATTATGCCTGCTGAAATGATGTTATGCAACTCTTTCCGGTTTCTCTCGAAATTCTCTGAAAGCCCAGGCACTGTCAGGTTCCTCATCGCTGGATTCTATGGTCTCTCCACTCACCTATATCAGTATAGATGCACCGCTCTGTAATCCCCTTCGGTAACTGGGGATAACTCATCCACATAATACCGGCAACTGTAGTCAGAATGCAAAAAATATTTTTTCAAGGATTTTCTGAATCCCGGCACGAAACTTAGGGAGAACCACCGTAACCGTTTTCCAGACCAGTTCATAATCCGTCGAAAAATAGGCATGAGTTAGTTTGTCCCGCATCCCTGCTATCTGGCGCCATGGAATTTCCGGGGCAGATTCAGTAACCGGTTCCGGTAGCATTTTGACTGCTTCACCGATTATGAGAAAATTATAGACTACAGCATTCGCTGTTTTTTCATCGGTGGTAAATGACTCATAGGTCATTCCCTTTGTGTATGAATCGATCCTATCAATAGCGAGCAGGGATATCCTGTAGAAGAAGGCGTTCGTCTCTCATACGAGTACAAGGTCCCGCATAACCGCATCACGCATATCGCTCCGCAGCCCGCCTTTTGAAACGAGATCAATCTTTGTTCCGAATGCCTCTTCCAGATATTGCCAGAGTCCGATAAAGGTAATAAGGTCTGCATCGGGCCCGAATTCTACCAGGAGATCAATATCGCTTTTCTGGTCATCCTCTCCACGGGCAACTGAACCAAAGATGCCGATTTCCCGTACATCATACCGACTGGCAATCTCTTCTTTGAGACTCCTGAGCCGTGCCATGACTTCCTCCCGTGTTGCCATTGGTATCTATCACACTGTACACAGAGATGGGGGATAATCATTTCGCCGTTGGGCGGTACGATACAGGAATTATTATTTTCAGATATACCCTCCCGGCAACCCTGATTCCTCACCCAGATGAATCTTCTGACCTTCGCTAATCAACGCAACCAGTAACTCCCATACACCAATCCGTTCCGCGAAGGCGAAGGAAATCTTCCGGTTCCAAACGTTGCAGTGGGGTCCGGGATTTAAAATATTGAGGGCAAGAATGGGGATTCTGGTCGGATTTAATGGGTGGGCCGGCTATGGGTCATCGTAAGCACTATCTGGTTGTATAATCACCATTCTACTAAGGATACTATTAACCGGCATTGGAGTATTTCTTGTGCAACAGATTATCCCGCAGAACCTACCGGAGATCATCAGGATATGCACCCACCGGAAGGTCCGGCGTCTCGCGGTATTCGGATTAGCGACCGATGACCGGTTCGACCCACAGAAGAGCGATCTTGATCTGCTGGTAGAAGTTGAGAAAATGCAGCCAGCGGAGCATCCAGAGCAGTATTTCGGGCTCTTGGAGAACTTGGAACGCTTGCTCAACCGCCCGGTTGATCTCGTTGAACCCGGGTCAATCCGGAATCCGTATTTCCGGAAGTCCATTGAAGAAACACAGGTTGAAATCTACGCTTCCGCATGAGACGAAAAAAGCTCTGGAGGTTTGTTGGATTATTCAAAACTATTCTCATTTTTTCAATTGATCCAGGCGAACCGTTTTCTCGTCCCGTCTCTCTGCAACAACCCCTAGATCATGTTGGTCTTCCCTAATTTGTTCATACTCATCGACTGGAAGAAAGGAGGATGAACTTTTTTTATAATCACAATCGATCACTCATACACATTCTCCCGGTGGTCGAGAGCAATAAGATAGACTACCTGTTCGTTCTCCACAGGGAGGAAAATCAACCGGTATCGTTTAGCAACCCGTGTAGCTTTTTTACCCTGCAATGCACCGGAAAGCCACCCGCCGGTGTGGAGTGGATCTTCCCTGAGCCGGTTTAATTTTTTACCCAGTTCTGATAGGGCTTCTTTGTTTCCTTTGATGCTGGAAAGGCTCTCTAAAAATGTATCGGTACGCTTGATGGTCCAGCTCATCAGGACATCTCATCCAGGAGGTCATCGACGGATGAGATCTCTTTCACTCGTCCGGCTGCAATGTCAGATTCGCTCTGCTTAATTATCTCCATTGTTTTTGGATTGCTGAGGATCTCTATGGTATCGAACAGGCCTTCGAGGTCTTCACGCCTGACCATTGCTTCCCGGATCTTTTTGATCTCCTGGTATACTTCGTCGATGGTGACGCCAGCACTCATGGTAGTTATTCAGTGCACCAGATTATAAGGATTCGGCTGGGAACACATGGGAAACGGGAGGAAAAATCAATTACAGCTCTGCATCTTTTCAAGGTATCCGCGGGAGTTTTTCACTCATACCGAGACATCCACCGTCGTCAGGTTGATGAGCTCTGCCTGGGGGATCTTCTCTCCCGATTCAATGCGTTCATCGAGATGGAGACGGATGGCATCAAGGATATTTCCGAGGACTTCTTCATAGGTATCACCTTGTGAATAACATCCCTGGAGTTCCGGGCAGAATGGGGTATAACCCTCCTCATCTTTTTCTATTACAACAGAAAAACGGAAATTGGGCATACTGTTCGATCTTATCCTATTGAATTCTCTTGGGAATATATCGTATCGGGTAGTGCAATAACGTTCTGATTGTCAGGTTGATATCCAATATGATATGCATAAATCCTCTTAAATACCGGGACCAAATATCTATAATAGATTCGGGGAGCAGGTATGGATTTTAAAATTACAATTGAGCAGGATGAGGATGGCTGGTACATCGTTACCGTGCCGGCACTCCCGGGTTGCATCTCACAGGGAAAAACCGAGGATGAGGCAAAGAAAAATATTTCCGAAGCTATCGAATTGCACCTCAGCGCACTTGCACGTGATGGTATTCCCCTCTATCACCGTCCAGGTGTGAAAGAAACCTTTGTCGCCGTTGACATATGACGGACAAACTCCCCATCCTGTCCGGTAAGGAAGTAGTAAAAGCCCTCGGTAAACTGGGCTATACGGTCAGCGACCAGAAATGAAGTCATATTCATCTTAGGCATCCAGTCAGACGCCCTTTAACTGTTCCCAATCACCCTGAGGTTGCCCGTGGGACATTGCGGTTCATCATCAGGGATACGGATTTAACGGTTGAAAAGTTTTTGGAGTTGTTATAACTTCAGAAAGTCCGAGTACCTGGATATAAAATCCCTGTTATCAAAGCCTTTAATGGGTCCACCGTGGCTCTCTCCATACCGCAGTACCTTCACCTGTCCATGAACATGTATAAGATAAATTAAAAAAATAACATGACAAAGAACTCCTTCCAGAGGAGTGTTCCAGGCACCTTTAAACATGTATACGTTATTCCAAAAGTAAACGATAGTAAGGTAATGATCCCATGTCCGAAACTCAACATTCCGACGCACTGAAAAATCTCGTGATATTCGTTATCGCACTGGCAATCATCGGCACAATCATCGCACTCGCATGGTATTTCGCGGTGGATCTTCCGGCCCTTCAGGCAGCAGTGCTTCACGCTCCCATGAATAAACCAAATCCCGGATCAGGAGCCGGTTAAACCTGAACAGCGCTCCATGCGCCGGGCGAACCAGTATAACTTATTTTAACAGTAAACGACCGGAAAGATCCGGACTTTTTTGCAATCAGGCACATTTAACAATCCATTTATTGCTGCAGGTGCAAACGTCCTTGGCATGAAACCGGTACCGGCATACACTACCGGAAACGGATATACGCTCCTGATCGTTTCGATCGCGCTCGCCAATTTTATGGGGGCATTCGATTCAACTATTGTTACGATTGCACTCCCGACGATAGCAAAGATCTTCAACCTCCCTGTCTCAATGACGAGCTGGGTGATCACCGTGTACGTGCTGGTCATGGCGGCATTAGTCCTGGTCTTTGGCAAACTTTCGGATAGGATCGGTTACAAGAACGTGTTCCTGTACGGGTTCGTCATTTTCACGGTTGCATCATTCGCCTGTGGTTTCCTCCCTGAATTTTCAAGCTCGTTTCCCGTCTTCATCGCCTCGCGTGCTGTCCAGGCTATCGGTGCCGTGATGTTCGTGTCGGTCGGGCCGGCCATGATCTCCGCCTATGTACCCCAGGAGCTGAAAGGAAAAGCAATGGGCACGACGTTTGCATTTGCTGCCCTGGGAATGACCATCGCACCGGTTGTTGGCGGGGTGCTCACGCAGTACCTCTCCTGGAACTGGATCTTTTACATCAACATCCCCATCGGGATCGTTGCCGTGCTCCTCGGGTTAAAAGTCATCCCCCCCGGGGTGAGCCGGAAACTGGAGCACGGCTTTGACCGTGCCGGTGCCGTACTCCTCGCTCTCGGGCTTACTACCTTGCTCTATGCCCTCTCGGAAGGGCAATCGGCAGGCTGGACCGATCCCGTTATCCTTGGATGCCTTGTCGTGGCCGTTGTCTCGCTTTTCGCCTTCGTCCGTTGTGAACTTGCAGCATCAGACCCGCTTCTCGACCTGCACCTCCTGCAGCAGAAAAATTTCTTCCTGACTAGCCTGGCAATTGTCCTTGTGGTGGTCGCTTATGTCGGGGTCATCTACCTCTTTCCCATCTATCTCCAGCTCGTGCAGGGGTACTCCCCTTCGGTTGCAGGGCTGATATTCACCTCTCTTTCGATAGCGGTCATGGTTGGCGGTGTCCTGGGTGGGGCGCTCTTCAACCGGGCCGGGGGACGGCGGGTCAACATAGCTTCCGGTGTGCTGGTCCTTACAGGGTATATCCTCCTTACTGCGATCCGACCGGATTCTCCCGTCTGGTTCATGGTCCTCTGCATGGTCCTGATTGGCCTCGGGTTTGGCATGCTCCTGACCTCAGCGTCAACCATGGCGATAATGGCAGTGCCGAAGAAATACCAGGGGATGGTCTCCGGGTTCATCTGCCTTGCACGGTTCGTACCGATCACCATCGGGGTAGCCCTCTTCACCATCGTGTTTGTCGGGGGTATGAACGCGGCCAGTCCCGGCAGCGGGGTTGCAAGCGAAGCGCTGGTGAATATCAACACGAATATACTCAGTGCCGGGTTCGTGCAGGCATTTTTGTTCGGGTGCATTTCCAGCATTGTCCTCCTCGCGATTGTCATCATGGCACGCCAGGAGGTCCATCCGGATTATCTTCCCAAGGGTGATGAGGGGAGTCTCTCTCCGGTCATGGATGAAAACGGGGAACATAACAATGGCCCCGGCTGACCGTTAACCCCCACACCCGGCCCTGCCAGACCCAAAAGGGTGTGTCCACAGCGACCCTGAGCATTGTGGCATTTTAAATAAAAGTGCCTATACTGGCCAGTCAGCAGATACAAATCCTTATCTTTGAGATCATACCACCTTTCCTCACGGGCTGGATGTAACGGCTACCCTGTAAAACGTGATTTCACCATGGGGT
>JBAXTR010000349.1:0-2140 GCA_037130095.1 Methanomicrobiales archaeon | reverse complement strand
TTTGTACTCTCGCAAATCAAGAAACCGACCCAGAACCCGACTCTGAAATGGATATGTTTCAAGTTCAGGGGAGTTATTGAATTCAAAATCAGGGTAAATAACTCTGAAGTATCACGGATCGGTAATATGAAGCCCGAATTGGCCAAAATCGTTTCATTGCTGGAGGCGCCTTATGAAAAATATTATTTTTGAATTACTAACTGCGGAATGTGAGCTGAATATTTTAAAAAAATGGAGTAATCTAAAAAAATTATTCAGTAGGATTTTTCGGATTATCTTCCATCTCTTCCATATCCTCTTCCGGATACGGAAGCTTTCGTGTATTTTCAGAAATTATTGCACTGTTTCCCGATGGATCATCGATAATAAGAGTCACCGGAAGTTCCCCTTTCTTAACCGCTGCTACGGCTTCGAGGAATTTTTTGCCATTTTCCCGTTCGGTTTCATCTCCGCAGGCAATGACACCTTCAACAACTCCCGTAATCCTGTCAAGAACTCCCTCTATATTGGAGACAAACCCCTCGCAGGCCGGGCCCGGGTCGATCCTGACCCCAAGCTCCGGGATCATTACAATTCCCTGCATGCTCCGGACCACACGGACATCCAAATCCTCCGGGGTCTCGATACGGAACTCCTGCCGTCCAGGTTCCTGGCTGGTCAGCACCTGGGTATCGACATAGCGGTACCCGCAATCGTTACAAAGGGCACGTATTATTATGATATCAGAAAAATAGGGGATATTATCGGTCTGATAAAGATACTCGATCTCTGTATTGCATACAGGGCACGGACCGGGGACAACGGTCCTCACTAGACTGCTCCGCCAATTTTATCACGCGAAATCCTGACGCCGCCGGGTGCCAGCACAACGTAACGCTGGTCACCAAGGCCAATGATATCCCCGTTGACATCTTTTACGACTTCTTTAAAGTCCTTAAGTACACGCTCATACATGATTTTGTCCATTTTCAGCCTGCTGATATCCACGATAACAATATTTCCGTTGTAAATCTCGTCCTTGATTTTTGGGCTTTCTTTGAGGTCTGATATTGTTGCAATTTTTATCAGGATTGCCGGCCCCTCCTCTTTCCCCTCATAGTCCTCGAGGTTGAGTTCCATGTAGTCTCCTTCTTCGGCCGGGGTGCTGGTTTTTCCAAGAAGAGAATCGAATATTTTTCCCATAAAAAAATGGTATATTGAATTTTATTTAATAGTATCTATTCATAAAAACGGCGGATTTTTCGTTTTGGATTTTTACACGGATTTTTCCCCGATGGTCTACATTTGTCGCCGTATGAAATGAAAACCCGGGTCAGTACTCCAGCGCCCAGATCTCGTCACCGACGTGGTGGAGGTTCCTGCACATCTTTCCCGTTGTTTTTTCCCGCAATTCGGCGGCGTCATACAGGGGTATACATATCGCGAGCGGCTTTCCGTGACGCTCCTCGACGACCTGGGCGGGTGAGCCAGCTCTGATGTCATCAGTGACTGAAACGATCCCCGGGCGCATTACATCTGCGCCATTCACGACATAGGAGACTGCGCCCATATCAACAACGATACGTCGTTGGGGAAACGGCTGTTCAAGGAGGCCCCGAAGCGTGGGAAAGATCACACCATCAAGGTCCATCAGGAGTGGCTTTTTATCGACCATGTAGAGTTTTAGCTGGGTATTCGTTTCGACAATCTCAAGCTGGTCACGATAAAACATGGATTCGGCTTCGCCAATTTCCGATTTTAATCGTGAATAGATAACCGAAACCTGGGACTTTCTTAAGGTATGTCTTTTCTTCAGCTGGATTTTTGACATATGAGTCTCGCCTTAATAGTATGTGGCATATGAACGAAAATTTATGCCTTCCTATCGCTCGGCTTTTATAGTTCTAGGAGTTAAAGAATAACCTGATAGATATACCAGATCCATCCGGCAGGTTGGCTATCAGACAACCTGTTTTTTTAGTGACTGAGGTGATAGTGTGCTCCCGTACGTTATATTTAAGTATCCTCCTCACTCACATATATTACTCCAAAGCGATTTAAACAGGGTAATTATATGACAAAAAGGCCGTTGGATATTTTGGACCAGGTGCTGAATCGTCAGCCTGTTATCGTATCTCTCAAAGGGGGAAGGGAACTTCGA
>JBAXTR010000348.1:0-2143 GCA_037130095.1 Methanomicrobiales archaeon | reverse complement strand
GATAGTATCCATGCATGCCCACCTTCCCGGATGTCTGTACACCATCAATTCTCCCTGTGCAGCAAGTTCTTCGAGAGGGCCGGTCTCCAGATCACAAGTCTCACCCTCATTCAGCTGGGTAAAGAATGAACGGTTGAAAACATAAAATCCCCCGCTCACATAATGATCCGAGGATAGTGGTTTCTCCCTGAAGTGTTCGACTCGATCACCACTTACATGTAATTCACCAAACTGGGATGCTAGGGATACACCGGTTACAGTTGCCATCTTTCCATGTGACCGGTGGAATGCCAGGAGTTTATGGATATCAATGTCAGCAACCCCATCCCCATAGGTCACCATGATTTCATCTCCAATGAGATATTTTTCAACGCGCTTTAACCTTCCACCTTTTAAGGTATTTTCACCGGTATCGACAAGTGTAATGGACCAGTCTTCAGTTTCATTTGAATCGCACGGCAGAAAAGAGACAGAATGATGATTCCCAAGTCGGATACTAACATCCTGACTCATCAGGTGATAATGATAGAAATACTCCTTAATCAGATCCCCTTTATACCCGAGTGGCAAGATGAAATCCGTATGCCCGAACTGTGCATAAATTTTCATGATATGCCAGAGGATAGGCTTTCCCCCAATTGGGACCATGGGTTTTGGGCGGTATTCTGTCTCTTCCCGTAACCTGGTCCCAAGACCCCCACAGAGAATGATTGTCTGGATTGTTTTTACCATATTGTTTGCCTCTTAGTTCTGTTATGCCGTGTTAATTAACTCCCATTCTAATAAAGGTCGCACAGGGCCGGGCATTGCTCCGGAATAACCTTCCCCCCGTGTGGGGATTCCCTCCATTGGATCATGAACGGTAACAAAAAGAAGGTCCTGTTCAAAAAAATTAACATGTAGGGGATTCATGCTTGTCAGGGCGACTCCCACATAGAAGGTTCCGGCATTCAATAAATTACCGGGGATTTTACACCGGGAAATATATCGTTTTGCCTTTGTTTTTAACGAGGAAGTATAATCCAATTTAGAGTCGCCAGTTACGAAAACATATTGGCCAAACATATCTTTGATATGCAGATTTGGACCTACATGCATACCATCTTCAAAAAGTTCATATTCCATCTCAATATAAAATGGTTCATCAATCTGAACATTAACAGTTGGGGATCCATTCACTCCGATGATACGTGCTGAATGAAGCATCGCTTTTTTATCTCCTGGTAAACGTTCCTTAAAAATAACTTCGCCATTCCCAATCTGATCAGAATTCAGGTAGGCACTGATCACATCTTCAACAGGTCCCTGGGAACGGATACTCCCATGGTCGAGTAAAATCCCTCGCTCGCAAAGCGATGAAATCATCGACATATTATGACTGACGAACAGAATAGTCCTTCCCTCACTCTTACTAATCTGATCCATCTTTCCAAGACATTTCTTTTGAAACCTCGCATCCCCAACAGCAAGCACCTCATCGACAACTAATATGTCAGGATTGAGATTTGCGGCCACTGAAAATGCAAGACGAACTTGCATTCCACTTGAATATCTCTTCACAGGTGTATCAAGAAATTCTCCGACATCAGCAAAAGCAACGATCTCATCAAAACTTTTTTCAATTTCATTCTTCTTCATTCCAAGAATTGAACCACTTAAGAATATATTTTCCATTCCCGTTAGTTCCGGATGAAAACCAGTTCCCACTTCAAGTAGACTTCCAACCGACCCTCGAAGCCTGATCTCACCTTTAGTAGGGTAGGTTATTTTGGAAATAATTTTAAGGAGGGTAGATTTTCCAGCACCATTTCGACCAATGATCCCAACAATATCGCCTTCATTAACTGAGAAAGAAACATCTTTCAAAGCCCAAAAATTCTGCGATTCCTTACGTACATTCTTAAAAATTTGTAAAGGATTTTTCACAATTTTTGTTACACTATCTGCAATTGTCTTATATTCGCGATCAATTCCAATTTCATATGACTTGGAGAGATTTTTAACGGTGATAACTGGATTATTATTCATAAAGATCGGCATAATCATTTATCGACTATCGTTCATTAATCGCTCTATTAGGGAATATTATTTCTAATATTCGCAATTTTATTTAGACTATTATACGATTCTCAACAATTAAAAT
>JBAXTR010000347.1:0-2145 GCA_037130095.1 Methanomicrobiales archaeon | reverse complement strand
CAGTAATGGTACTCCGGATAAACAGGAAGCAATAGTCCCGGAGAGAAAAGTTAAAGGGAAAAAAGAGAGAAAAGATCAGTCTCATACCCCACCCCGTTCATCACGAAATTTGAGGGCAATTGGCCTTTTTCTTATCGGATGTATCATTCTCCTCTCAATTTTCACGGTTGCACTTTCAATACAGAACGATATCAACTATTCAACAGCTTCTGGACGCCTGATTGATAAAAACTGGGTGGAAACGATGGAATGGTTACCAACCCATACACCGGACCCTGGTGTGAATTATTTTGGGGAGTATCAGAAGGCCAATTTTGTCTATCCCAATACATCCTATGGAATTCTTTCCTGGTGGGATTATGGGCATTACATTACCTTCATTGGCAAACGTATCCCGGTTACCAGCCCGTTCCAGGATAATTTGATGGGCCCATCGGGGGCTGCAGCCTTTTTACTGGCTGATTCCGAGCAAAACGGTTCGATGATCCTTGATGCATTCAATGCGCGATATGTAATAACTGACACAAGTCTTGGTTCCGATAAGTTAGCCGCAGTTGCCATATGGCATGATAGTGAAACCAGCTGGTACCCGTATATGAAATCATTTTTCCAGAAGAATCCGGCATATGGTGACCAGTTTTTGCGGTCGAACAGGGAACTCCCGCCATATTACCAGTTGATGATGACCCGTCTCCACAATTTTGACGGCTCCATGCAGGTCCCCGGAAATATTACCTATCTTGAGTATTATAACCAAAATGTAAGGGGTCTGTCGTACCCAATTATTACAAATGTCAGGTACCTGAATGTTTCCAGTGCCGAGGCTGCGATACGTAGTTTCAAACCCGGGTATACTGGTGCAACCGATGCCGTATTAGTCGGGGATTATCTCCACCCAATCGAAAAAGTTCCCGCACTCAGGCACTTCCGGTTGGTTTATGAGTCCCCGGGGAATTCACAAGGACTTATCAACAATGATAATTCCGGTGTAGTTTCAGTTAATTTTGTTAAAGTATTCGAATATGTTAAAGGAGCACATATTGCTGGTGACGGGGTCATAGAACTCAAGGTTGAAACGAATACCGGTCGGGAATTCACTTACAAGCAGGATAGTATCAACGGGGAATTCATCGTGCCTTATTCAACCGTGAATAACCCATACGATGTGAAAGCAGTTGGTAATTACCACATACTCGGGACCAACCGGGCGATTGATGTAAGTGAAGAGGATGTGTTACAGGGGAGGACTGTTGGTGGTTGATAGGTCGCTGAAATGTTATTGTTTTTGGTCTTTCCTTTCAGGATTGAGGTTAACCATAAGAAGAGTCTCATCCATTGAGGGGTTTATGGTTACATGTCCGTACCCCAAAAAAATGTCACTTTTTACACGGCGAGTCGGAGAGGATTGGATTTTTTTTTGGAGAGGGAACAACTACAACCCCATCGTACAGTTCCGTGAAGCCGGTACCTGGAATTTTATAACAGGATTGTCTTAAATAACATAAATGGTACGATATGATACATTATTGTACTATATCTCTGCATTATCCACCCGTATCTCCAAAAATTCCGGACGCCTTTATGAAAATGCTGAATTTCCGCTTTTTATATCATCGGAACTCATGAAAACGGCATAAAAATTGAAAAAAATTATGACGATAAAAAAAGTGCTCATTGGGAGTATTCCTCCAGATAGTCTCCCTATACGAATGACGAAGAAATTCCAACCACAAAAACATATAAGAATGCTTACCGATAGTATCAGTAATACTATGAAAATTATGCAGGGCTCTGCTATACCAGATATTATTCCGGAGATGCAGCAGATCACTCCACTCATCAGGGAACTCTCCTTAAAGGAAGAGGTAATCGCCCTTGTGCTCTTTGGGTCTGTTGCACGAGGCCAGGCACGGAGCATATCAGATATTGATCTCTGCATTATCACACTAGGGAATCTGCCGCAGTCCAACCGGTGGGATCTCCTCAGCTATGGGTCCCAACGGACTGATGTGAACCTTTTCTGGGATCTCCCGATAACCATACGGTTCCGTGTGATCCGGGAAGGTCGCGTGATGTTCTGCAAAGACGCACTCCAGTTTCACCGGATCAAAGTGGAAACCGTCCGTGAATACATCGATGTAGCTA
>JBAXTR010000346.1:0-2169 GCA_037130095.1 Methanomicrobiales archaeon | reverse complement strand
CGAATGTATTTTTTGACTTCATTATCCCGTCAAGAGTAATCTTCCGCAGATTTGCATCCTGGGTCTGAACGGAAACAATGTAAAAGACGCATGATAACAGAATAATTCCTACGATAATAACTGATAGTAGTTTTATTTTGATGCTCGTCATGGTTAAACAGCCTCCCCCAGGACTTCCTGTGCTGCGGCTTTAATTTTTTTAATTTTTTCAGGATCATCCGGAGAATCTTTGGTAAAAGCCAGCATAACTCCTGATTTAAGTCCGATCTTTCCACGGGTTGTCATCTTGTCCATACCCTTTTTTGCAATTAATTCATTAATTTTTTCAGATAATTCCCAAAGCTGTCCCATAAGATCACCGTGCTTTGGATTGAAATATTTTGGAAAATTTAAATAGCTATTCCATCCAGCAGCGATAATGTGACCCTTTTGAAAAAATCCCCTTTATTTTCCGGAACCAGATAACAGAATAATCTACATATACTAGATTTCATTTTTTGATCTGACTTCGATTAACGCCCAGTTTTTTAAAGAAAGTTCAATGACGAATGGTCCCGGCAAGTTGCGCGTTGTTCTACTCTGATGATGCGAAAAATATGTTAGCTCTCTGTTAAAAATATCCAGGGAAGGATTTTACACGATGCAATGTGCCGCCCTGCATTGCAATAGTGCCCGTCACTCCCCTTTGAGGGACTATGCAGGTACACAATACTCAAACGATTCAGGCACCCAGAGTTATTGCATTTATCGATATTCGGGACGAATTCGATCAGGCTCTTTGTTGCCCGGTTATACAAGGATTGTTCATATGAAGAGATGGCCAGCCTGAAAGAGGTAGTCAGGCTCGGGGATAGAGGATTTGAGCAGGACCAGATGAAACCTGAGGCGATGGAACAGGCCATCTTGGTCGCCAGAAGATCTGTCGGACTTGCCCGCTCATCCGGTGTGGAAGAATTTGTGGCCATTGCGACTTCGGCCACAGGGAAGCGAAAAACCGGTACGATTTCCTGACCCATCTCCGACACGATGCCCCCCAAGACCGTCCGCAACGGATAGCAAGACCCATGTGTTACTACCGGACCCGATTTCCCATGTGCCAAGGGAGTCCTCGTTTTTGCTGCGTGCTCCCGGGTCTGAATGTTTACAATGGCGTATCAGAACGACTCCTCCCATTTACTATTTCTTATCCCGTTAGACACCCCTATCCAAACGTTTCGTCAATCCATGTAGTAATATTATCCCGGATGAGCCGGAATCCTGCAAGCACTTCCTCATCTGACCCGGTCAGTCCGGAGGGGTCCGGGAAACTGTAATGAATGTCCTCGTGTTTCCCGGGGAAGAACGGGCAAACGGCCTTTGCTGAATCGCAGACCGTGACAACGATATCGATTGGTTTGTGATAGAACTCGTCGATCAGCTTGGACCGGTGAGAAGAGATATCGATTCCAATCTCCTTCATCACTTCAATAGCCACCGGGTGTACTCTTGTAACTTCGGTCCCGCCACTGAACACCTCATACCGGTCGCCGTAACGTGCCCGCAGGTAGCTTTCGGCCATCTGGGAGCGGGCGGAGTTATGCGTGCAGATGAATAACACTGTTTTCTTATCGTTCATTGACATCCCTCATTACAAACCTGCCCCGTTTTTCCCCCATACCACCTGTTCTTCAGCCAGAGTGCCACATTGACAAGCCCGATCATGACCGGCACTTCTATGAGCGGCCCAATAACCGTTGCAAATGCAACCAGCGATCCAATCCCGAATACCCCGATGGCAACCGCAATCGCGAGTTCAAAGTTGTTGGACGCTGCAGTAAATGATAAACTGGTGGATTTTTTATAGTTCACTCCCATCCTGAATGCCATCCAGAAACTGATGAAGAACGTCAGCAGGAAATAGATGACCAATGGAATCGCGACCCTGACTACATCAAGCGGAACCGTGACAATATACTCGCCTTTCAGTGAGAACATAACGATGATCGTGAAAAGCAGGGCGATGAGCGTGATCGGGGAGATCTTTGGAATGAAATAATTGTCATACCACTCCCTCGATTTTATCCTCAACAGGGCAAAACGGGTAATTACTCCTGCAATAAACGGAATGCCGAGATAAATAAATACACTCACGGCAATTTCCGATATTGTTACATTGACGGCTGCCCCTTC
>JBAXTR010000345.1:0-2169 GCA_037130095.1 Methanomicrobiales archaeon | reverse complement strand
ATCGTGCTGCCTCCAGTGCATCGCGGAGCTGGATCCTGCCGCTGTAGAGCGATGACCCGAGAACCGCACCATATACACCAATCTTCGCGAGACCATTTATATCATCTATACTCGAAACGCCCCCGGCAACGGTTACCGGGACATGTACCCTGTCAAGAAGTGCTTTCACGGGGGGAAAATTCACGCCACCCTGGAGTCCTTCTACATCCACATTCGTATAGAGAAGGGACCCTGCCCCGAGGGCCTCAAACCGGTCTGCCCATTGAAGGTAATCGCCCGCAGTCTCCAGCCAGCCTTCAATAACAATCTCCCCGCCCCGGGCGTCCACACCGGCCATAATCCGTCCACTCCCAAACTCTTCTGCAAGCTCCCGTATAATTTCAGGGGTCCTGGTCGCCACGGTGCCGAGGATTACCCGCTCAACACCGGCATCCAGCCAGCCTGCAGCATCCGTTCTTGACCGGATACCGCCACCGAGCTGGATAGTGACGCCCGTCTCGCGTACGAGGTCCCGTATAAGGTCAACGTTCCTCGCAGCATTGCCAAAAGCGCCATCGAGATTAATTACATGAAGAGAATCAGCGCCCAGGGAAAGCCACCTCCTTGCACAGGTACGGGGTTCACCAAAAGATGTTGCAGTCTCCCTTTTACCCTGGACCAGCTGGACACACTGCCCGTCAAGGATATCAACTGCAGGAAATACTATCATACCAGTCAGCGGATCATCCGTTCAATCGACATCACGAGGATGTCACGTGCACCCGCACGCTTCAGCAGGTTGATCAGGCGATAGACACGCTCCTCGCTGACAACCGCATGCACTGCAACAAGGTCCTCGCTGGCTGCAACCTCCATGACAGTAGGTCCAGACAAGCCCGGAAGGACTCGCTGGACATCAGGAAGACATGCACGCCGGACATTCATCATCAGGTAGCACTGCCCCCTGGCACGGATAACACTCTCGAGGGCAAGCACGATCTCTTCAATCTTTTCTGATTTTGTTGCCCTTGCATCACGGTTCGCAATCACCACCGTGCTCGTCTTCATAACTTCGGAAATCACCCGGAGACGGTTTGACCGGAGCGTATCCCCGGAGCTTGACAGGTCGATGATTGCATCCGCAATACCAAGGTAAGGAGTTGCCTCGCATGCCCCGCCAACCTTGACAATATGGACCGGAATATTGTGCTGTGCAAAATAAGATTGTGCAATGCCCGGGAATTCTGTTGCTATCTTTGCGTCCCTGAGATCGTTTACTGACCGTGCAGGTGAACCTTCCAAAACGGCGAGGACAAGCGTTGCACGACCAAACTGGAGGTCCAGGAGTTCATCAACATTGACATCCCGTTCCGCTACCATGTCGTGCCCGGTAATCCCAACGTCGGCTGCACCGGTCGCAACATATTCCGGGATATCAATCGGACGGGCGAACAGGACCTCTATGTGGGGGTCAGGGGTCCGTGAGATCAGGCGTCTTTCACCTGCATCAAGAAGATGAAGGCTGGATTTTTCCATCAGATCCAGTATAGGGATGGATATCCGGCCTTTATTGGGGATTGCAAGCCGTACGACATACGGGAGGTCATCCCCAGCAGGTCTTCCTTCCGTCCCTGTGGTGTTGCTCATCGTCGGTTGTGCGATCAGAAGGTCCTGATCTCCCCGCTGATGACTTTCTCTGTAACACAGGTAACGTTCGCAAGGCCGTCATTTACAATTGCATCAATATCGCGGGTAATGGCATGCAACTCGTAACCCGGCTTTGGCAACACCTGGACGCTCGCAACCAACGGGAGGTCAATTGGCATCCCAATCTGCGAAAGAAGCCTGATATAGATCTCTTCTATCCCATCAACCTTTGCTACACATTCCCTTGCGAGCTGGGTAGAGAGAATGTTATAGATCTTACCGATATGATTGATCGGGTTCTTACCGCTTGTTGCTTCCATGCTCATCGGGCGGTTCGGTGTAATAAGCCCGTTACACCGGTTTCCACGACCAACAGAGCCGTCATCTCCCATCTCTGCCGAAGTACCGGTCACCGTAAGGAATACCGATCCATTATCAATATCATCAGCGGTGTTGATATGCACGCTGACCTTCCTTCCGGTGTGCTTCGTCGCGAGTTTCTCAAGACGTTCCTTCAGGATCTCTTTATATTCGATATATTCC
>JBAXTR010000344.1:0-2175 GCA_037130095.1 Methanomicrobiales archaeon | reverse complement strand
TATCTGCTCTATCTTTCGTAGGTATTATAATGGTAAAATTGGGATTTTCCATTTATTTCAGACTCACTATATCATATTAAAAACCAAATAGTACCAAACAGGTTTATTATTATATATTCGGGGATTAGTCGTTAAACGCCACCCCTTTCACCGCATCACATACATAATTCACACTTTCAGAAGTTATAGTCATCCCACACGGCAAATTCACACCATATGGTGAAACCCGGTACGCCATCACATTCCGCTCCCGTGCCTCACAAGCCAAATCCAACCCAGAATAAGCCGGTTGTGAGCTCAAAGGATAAAAGAACGGGCGAGAATCAATTCCCTTATCTTTTAATAGACACATAACATCCTCTTTTAATAACCCGAATTTAGGATCAAAAATTGCAGTGACCATCCAGTAGGAGTTTTTTGTTCCGGATGGTTCACAATTAAGTGTAATTCCATCAACAGTTTGCAGATTCTCTTGGTACCATCCGAAAATTTGCCGCTTCCTATTTACAAGTTCATCAATGCGTTCCAGCTGTGCGAGACCAAGGGCGGCCTGCATGCTACTCATTTTGTATTTATATCCAACTTCCGCATTCCAGAACATTTTATCGCCCAGCGCTCTCCCATGGTCCCGGAGGATCAGGCAACGTTCGAATAGATCCTTTCTGTCCGTGACTAGCATCCCCCCCTCGCCGGTTGTCATGGTTTTAGACCCGTGAAAACTGAACACCCCGGTGTCCCCGAAACAACCGGAGCGTTTCCCATGATATTCAGAACCAATTGCTTCTGCTGCATCTTCGATGATTGCGATATCATGGTCCTGGGCAATTTCCCGGATTGCATCCATCTCTGGCATATTGCCATACAGGTCTACCGGGATGACCGCCTTCGTTTTTGGCGTAATGCACTCCTGGAACGCATCCACAGAAATGCACCACGTCTTTTCATCGCAGTCGGCAAATACCGGGGTGGCTCCGACGTAACTAACTGGTGCAGCTGTCGCGATCCAGGTAAGATCCGGGACAATGATCTCATCATTCTTCCGAATGCCAAGTGAAAGAAGTGATAGATGGATTGCCGAGGTACAGGACGGCAAGGCCATTGCATATTCTGTGCCAATATAGTGGGAAAACGCTTTTTCGAACCGCTCGTGGTACATGTTGGCATTTCCGTACCATGCATTCGCTGCGGCATCAGCTACATAATCAATTTCCTTCTGGGTGATCCACGGGCCTGCGACTGGGATAAGTTCCATTTCCTTCAATCCTTGACACACTTCAGGTACCCGTCCGGGGCCACGGTGATCAACAATTTATTTTCGATTTCTTTGTCAATGATAAAACGATCATTATGTTTAAGGAATTCCCATACCGCAGTTTTAGGATTGTTTCCCTTTCCCCAAGGCCGATCAGGGAACGAATCCTCGGGCATATCATCAATAATGGTATCAGAAACAACCAGATAACTTCCTTTAGATACCAACGGGGAATACAATTCCAATTCATTTGCCACATGATCATGAGTATGCAGTGAATCAAGCACAACAAGAATTGTTTTCTTCTCTTTTGCAAATGCAAAAACCTTTTTCATAATATTAGGATCGATTGAAGACCCTTCAAGCATTGTAATGCGTTTAAACATCGGGTGTTTTTCTATTTCGATTCTATTATGTTCACGGATGTCAATATCGATTCCCAGAACCTGCCCTGATCCTCCAATCAATTCAAGCATTGAAGCGGAAAAAATCAAAGAACCCCCATGAGCAATGCCGGTCTCTATGATTAGATCTGGTTTAACTTGCCAGATCAATTCCTGCATGGCCATAATATCTTGGGGAAACTGGATTATCGGGCGACCTAACCATGTGAAGTTGTAGGTGTATTTTTTATCAATAGATTTAGTCCAATTTATGGTTGCATCCCTTGCTTGTTGATTGTTTCCCTGTCGAATAATATTGTTCTTCACTTCTGTTTTAAATAGTTCAATTGGATCCATTAAAATCCTCCTTTTTTGCGAAATTTTGAAATGTTGGTTATTAAACATTAACTCCACCTCTTCAAAAACAATGAATATTCATTTTAATTCAAAGGTTCTTTGAGGGCTCAATTCTCATCTCAATAATATATGCATCGGGGGGGTCTACATTTTCAATAGGTACATACTGGATCTCATTATTAT
>JBAXTR010000343.1:0-2183 GCA_037130095.1 Methanomicrobiales archaeon | reverse complement strand
TATCTTCTTTCATAAGGTGATAAATTCTCCCATCCACGCCCATAAATGGCTCCATATTGTCCAGCACCCGGGCGAGAACATATCCCTGACCGGGCAGGGGTGCTTCCCCGTTCCCGGAAACCTGATCTCCCGTGGTCCCGCTCCCTTCCTCCGCGAATTCTTTTTCACCCGGTACAACAGCCATGTGGTCGTGCCGGGTAATAATGCAGATTTCACGGTTTTTTGCGATGGCGCCGGTGACGGTATCAAACATCTCACGTTCGGCAGGGAGCATCTTCTTCAGTTCCTCCTTTTCAAGCGGGTGACCATCAATATGGCCTGATGAGAGCGCGAGTATTTTTTCTGCCCTTATCCGGAAAAGGTCCTGGAGGGTCTCCCGTATGCTTGAAGCCCGCTCAATCAGCACGCGGGTGCGGTCGCTGAACGGGTCCTCGTTAGCGTGTACATCCGAGGTCAACTCCTCCAGTTCCTTTTTTGTCGTTTCAAAAATGTCAGGCGGGATACTGGTCAGCCTGCCTGTCTCGCGCTCTGAAAGAAGAATTGTCCGGATCTCTTCGAGGTGCATGGTTTATCCGCCCCCGGAGATCTCTGCCAGCCCCCGGCAGCAAAGAAAAACCGCAAGTGCCTCAGGCACGGTTATGGTTGATTTTTCAAGTGCGTAGGTGTTTCCGAGAAGGCTCATTGTGCCTTTAATCGAGCAGTCAACCATGACCCCCTTTGTGCCAAAGACGATCGCATCGACGAGGGGATCAAACTCCGTGAGTTCACCGGGTGAAAGTGGTGTCACCCGGAACCCGCTGCCACCGTGAAGCGAGCTCGGCAGTCGGATCAGGCGTTTCACATCGGTTGTCACAGGTTCGTCGGCAAGTGCGGCCTTTTCTTTCAGCCGGTTTACAAATGCACCGTCAGGTGCTGAGGTCAGGGCCTGGATGACCGGCCAGATCACGCGGTCATTCTGGTTGACCGGGATACCCTCGTTGATCTTCCGGAGCATATCAGGGGCAGCCGCGAGGAACCGCTCCGCTGATGCCTCTCCAACCCCGTCAAGCCGCTCGAGTTCAGCCATTGCCTCCTCCACTGGCAGGCCCTGTAACCATGAAAGATACTCGGACATTGCAGCTATATAACGCCGCCGCCATCCGCGGGGTGAAGGTGACCGGACGGCCAGGACATGGCCGGGGTCAATCCCGATCCCGCAGACATAGTCGATCAGTTCGCGGCGTTCAGCACTGCCCCATCCACGGACTGCAAGGTCTTTAACATGGATGTGGTACCCCCTTCCTCCTGAAAAGACCACCTCGATCAGCTTCTCTGAAAAGCCAAGCTCATCGGTAAGCATCGCGAGAAGTTTTACGGTCTCCTCCCTGACACGGGCCAGCATGAACTCATACGCACCCCTGACGATGTGGTCTGCATCAAGGTCAAAGATCAGGTCGGCACCTGCCCAATGTTTTGCGTCCATCGTTGGTGCCCCCGGTGTCTCGTAATAAGCACTCGAATAATAGATGTGCGCAGGGGTGAGTGACCGGACATACTCCCCCATCTCCTGGTGGCTCCCGAACCCGATGTGACGCCGCATCCGTGTTTCTCCCGAAGCATCGAATACCACGAACCCCCATTCCCGCTGGGAGAGGGACGATGGAGGGATGATCGTCTCCCTGCGGTAGTAATCGTTAAACCGCTGCCTCAGGAATTCGAGGGTTGCCGCTTTCATCACAATTCCTTCTGCATATATGGGCCCGCCCGCTCATAACCATGGTTCCGGTAATAGGGCCTGACTCCTATCCCGCTCATGATCGAGATCCTGCGGTACCCCTGTCCCCGTGCGATCTCTTCTGCAGCGGAAAGCAGGGAAGACCCGGTACTGCGGTGCTGCTGTTCCCCGCCTGAAGGATCATGGCCAATTGGGACAATGCTCCCATACACGTGGAGTTCACGGAGCAGGGCACTTTCGTGAAGCTCCTCCCGGAACACCGTACCCGGGAACCGTAGCCGCGCAAAGCCGACAAGCGAGTCCCCTGCAACTGATGATATGAAATGCTCAAATCCCCCGGTACATTCGTATGTGTCTGTAAGGAGTTCCGGTTTCTCTCCGGATGGAAACCGTCCTATCTCGCGACAACGGATGCAACGGCACCGGCCGCCATTGGCGATGAGCCTGTCAGATGCCAGCTGCCGGAAAT
>JBAXTR010000342.1:0-2196 GCA_037130095.1 Methanomicrobiales archaeon | reverse complement strand
CCGATTATCGATGCAAATTTTACCTTGGGGTGGAGCAGGTTCGCAAGATAGGTTGCGTAGACAATCTGCGGGTGCGGGCCGAACAGAACAGTCGGGGTAGCAATGACCACTGTGGCCGCATCTACCAGTGACATTGCCAGGTTGCCCGTATCAGTAACCGTCATATCAAAGGGTTTCACCGAAATACCCCGTTCAATTAATGCCCGAGTCAGATGGTCTACCATCTTTCGCGTGCTGCCGTGCATTGAAACATAGGGGATCACCACTTCATTTTTCACCGAATCTGATATCCATTCATGATATGCATCGAGGATGAATGCAGGGTTATTGTGTACCGGACCATGGCTTGGTGCAATAATATCAATGCCTAGTTCTCCAATCTTCTCCATGTGCCCCCTGATGCTGGCCCGGAATGGCATCATAATTTCCGCGTAATATCGTTTTGCAGCAATATAAATGCTTTTTTCATCTTTCATGAACAAGTCACTGCTGGCGTAATGCGTCCCAAAAAGGTCACAAGAAAAAAGGATACGGTCTTCCCTAAGATACGTGAGCATTGTTTCAGGCCAGTGTACCCAGGGCGCAATAATAAATTCAAGGGTCTTATTACCAAGAGAAATGGTTTCACGGTCTTTTACCAGAATGAACCGGTCTTCATCCAGATCTAAATGGTGGATAAGAAGCTCCTTACACTTCTCATTCGTTACCACCCTTGATGATGGAAATAATTCGAGGACCATTGGCAGAGAACCGGCATGGTCCTGTTCGGCATGATTAATAATTACATAGTCTATTGTGTCAATGCCAAGATGGACCAGGTCGCTTACAAGATCCAACTCTTTTGAAGGATCAACCGTGTCAATAAGTGCGGTTTTCTGGCTTCCCTTGACTAAATATGCATTATAACTTGTTCCATCGGGTAGTGGAACAAGCGAATCAAAAAGACGCCGGTCAAAATCAAGAGCGGCGATCGAGTAACAGTCCTGAATTACAGTTCTGACAACCATTATTGCACTTCCCGTTACATCATGGTAAACTTTTCTTTTGGTGACCCACAGACCGGACAGTGCCAGCTCCCGGGAAGTGAACTAAATGCTGTACCAAGGTTGATACCTTCATCCGGATCTCCCAGGGCGGGATCGTAGATATGCCCGCACACCTTACAAACATACTTTTCAGTCATAATATTGTGCCCCCAAACGTTCTATCGTGGTCTTCCAATAACAATGCAACCATAGGTTATGATCAGGATAAAATAGTTTCTACTTCGGGCCATTTTTCACAATGCCCGGATAATGAGTCCTGAAATCAATTTTTTGAAAAATTAAAGGTAATTATGATCACAGAAATTTCTGAAACCCGGGATAGCAGGCATCAGGTGTGCCTTTTTTACATACATGGAACCGGATGTTACAGTCAGGGTCATTAGATTTACACCCTTTCCCGGTTTGTGGAGTGGTCCTCCCTTGAAGTATTCCGGATGATTCTCCCATTAGTATATATCGTTCTACTCATGAATGAAAAGTAGATGACCGGGGATTCAGATGAGTAATAAGCATTGGTTAGCTGCGCTTGTAATAACTGTATTATTGACCGCAGGGTGTATGGGCACCCCAGGCACCACTAAAAATGCCCCCGAACTTACTAAAACTGCAGATCTTTATGAATCGCTTTCAATGTTTGATGGTTACCTTGAAAGAAGCACGCAGGACTGGTATATTAACGGCTCGTTCAGCGGGTCTGGTACCTGCCGGCAACAACTCATTGCGGCTAATGGTGACTCAATAGAGGTCTCTCTGACCAGGTACCCCTCAACTTCAGATGCAGAAAATTCCTTCAATTCAATAAAGAAGGGGCTGGGAAAATATCCGGTCATTGAAGAAAAGATTGCAGATGCAGGATATGTCTGGCATACAGGTACCCGGAGTGAGACCGGATTTCTTTCCGGTCAGCTTATCGGGGTAGTTGATTACCAGTTGGCACACGGGGATGCCAGCGGAAATTTGTCATCGAACCTCGCAACAATCCTTGCGGAGATTTTAACGACATAACGTGTCGTCCCTGGAACCCTGAAATCAACTACGAGGATGAGCCCGCTACAGGCCGTTAATCATCTGCCACATGACCTTTTTTTTACTCCCGCCGCTGAATGAAGAGCACGTATAAATTATTCCGAATCTGATGCTACCCCATGAC
>JBAXTR010000341.1:0-2204 GCA_037130095.1 Methanomicrobiales archaeon | reverse complement strand
TTCTGGATGTGCTCCTCTGCGCAGAAATATTCAACCAGAACCCGAATCTGGATGTAAATGACCTGACACCGGAGCATAGGATCATGTTCGGACTCGGCTCTGTGTCCGGGATCAAAAGGCCTATTACGGTAAATGAAAGTTCAATCCGGAGGGTACTTCAGATCCAGGACCCGCGCGGAAAAGTTGCGGACAACCCGGTCGTAATGTACGAGGAGTTCGGACAGCGGTTCAGGGTACCGGCTCTCGAAGCTGCCGCAAAATGGTTCCTGAACCATGACGGTATGCCGTTTATAAAAAAGAACCCGGCACTGGCATTTTATTTTGAAAACCTTGACTCATCCGGGGTTTCATACAAGGAGATAAGAGCATCAAATCCCCCGTTTGAGGACAGCAGGTCATATCTCGATGGAAAAATATCAGAGATCATCGCCGCAGACGAGCGCCTGAGGACGGCAATGGACCTGATCATCATTAATGCACCGGATGAGATCGAACAGCAGATCGATGATCTCGTCTGCACGTCAGAACAGAAAGGTATCATTGCAAAAATGCGGGTCGCAATTCTCCACCGCGAGTTCCTGTTGAAGCACCGGATCCACGAGGTGGGAAAGCTCTTATTCGTAGGACCTCCCGGAACGGGAAAAACCTCGCTCGCACTTGCCATGTCCCATGCTATGCACATGCCGATCCTCGAGGTCAGGCTCTCGATGGTCACATCCCAGTACCTTGGGGAGACCTCAAAAAATATCGACAGGATATTCGATTTGGCAAAGAAACTCTCTCCATGCATCCTTTTTATCGACGAGTTTGATTACGTGGCTAAGAGCAGGGTGACCGATGACCATGGCGCCATGAAGAGGGCGGTGAACTCTCTCCTGAAAAACATCGATAAAATGAACCTCGTTAAAAACGGGGTGCTCCTCATTGGTGCGACCAACCACCCCCAGCTCCTGGACGAGGCGGCCTGGCGACGGTTTGACGAAGTCGTCGAATTTTCACTGCCCAGTGAAGAGATGCGGGAACGGATCCTGAAGAAGATAACCCAATCTGTCGGTTGTGACTGTGATTTCCGTTACCTTGCTGCCCAGACAGAAGGGCTTTCGGGTTCAGATCTCAGGATGCTGGTAAAAGAAGCCATTCTCTCATCGATCATGGACGGCCGGAAAGCACTTTTACAGAGCGATATTGAGAAAGGAATCCAGACGGTGAAAAGCCGGGGCGTAATCCGTAACCTCAACTGGTTATAATATGAAAATTACGCTGCTTGGCACCGGGGACGCAACAGGGACACCAAAAATAGGTTGCGGATGCCCGCAATGCACACACGCGCTGGAAACGGGAGCAACGAGGCTCCGCACTTCCCTCCTTGTTGAACATGGCGGGAAAAACATCCTCGTTGATTCTTCACCTGACCTCCGCCAGCAGTTACTCCGGTGCGGTTCACCCCACATTGATGCGGTGATCTGGACACACGGGCATTACGACCATTTCATGGGGTACGGGGAATTCTACCGTGTCCAGGACCTGCCACCGGTATACGCGGCCCCGCCGGTTCTCGCGTATTGCGGGGGCATTTTTTCTTTCATGTCATTTGGCCGTAACCCTGTTGAAGCCTACGAACCGTTCACACTGTTCGGGGTTTCATTCACCCTTATCGAAGTGAACCACCCACCGGTCTACAGTTGCGGGATAGTTATCTCCTGTGATGGTTCAAATGTGGGTTATACAGCAGATACGCGGGCAGATATTCCGGAACGCAGCAGACAATTACTTTCAGAAGTCGACCTGCTTCTTGTCGATGCCCTGGCCCCCAGGGGCTACCACGTCTTTAAACACATGAGCTACGAAGAAGCGTGCCAGATGGCTGCCGATCTCAATGCAGGGGATTTCCGGTGTGTCCACCTGAGCCATGCGATCAGGTGGGACCTCCCTCACATTGGAAAAGACGGGGAATGTTTCCAGTTCGATTGATCTCCATTCAAAAAGGTACTCTTACAGCGGATATCCCGGTCTTACCAGGCACATTACATCCTTCAATTATACAATTTTTTTATGATTGTCCCTCTGAAAACCCGGGCTTACGAAATCCAGATAGCCATGCTGTAAGATATGGTTCAGGTACGTTTCACATATTGTAGGAGTGGATCTCACCAATACCATTATGGGGGTCACATTCCCAATCATAGGTGAATGAATATTAAGTT
>JBAXTR010000340.1:0-2208 GCA_037130095.1 Methanomicrobiales archaeon | reverse complement strand
ATAGATGTGAGAAATGTGTTGAATTTTGCTGTGTTTCCTGCATAATAGTGTTTATGAAAATACTTGATCAGCCCGGCAAGACCGTAGCCGTGTTTCCCCCAATCCGTCATCTGCCCCGTTGTCAATTTAGTATCTCCGCTTGTCCAGTATTGTGACGGATCCTGTGGTGGAAAAACAATGGCTTGAACCAGGTTCTTCGAAAAATTATCGGGGACGTGGCTGCCGGGGTCTGTCTTTAAGATCTCCTCCGTCCAGGAAGCGGTCGCTTCATTGATCCAGCTGCTGGGGTCAGAGGATGCCTTGGCATAGGGTCCCCTGGGGTCGTAAAGGTCCTGGAAGAAGTGAAACATCTCGTGAGCAACGGATGCCTTTAAGTTTTCACACATGTTGTCTTTGAAAACGTCATCCTTGAACGTGAGCCGCCCATACTGCTCACCCCAGATTGACGGGATAAAACCTCCTTCGTCGGACATGTCAAGGACCTGAACCTCCATGGGCCACGTGGTTCTTCGTGCGTTGGTGAAACCCATGACTATGAATGCCTTGAGCGACTCATTCAAATATGAGCAAACATCGCAGGCTGTCGTTAAGGACTTCCTCTGGATAACGCGGAAGCTCCCCGCAGGGTATGGAGTAGGGCAATTGATCTCTACAAAGTTGTCCACAACAGCAACGTATTGGTTTCCCTTTTCCAATTGAAAATCCGAATACAGGGGTTCCTTTAGTGGAGATATACCCAATGGAGTTGCAGCAGTGGCTGGAGGAGGGATCTGGGCGGTCATATATCCGTCTGCCTCGGTAGCGGCGAGGTATTCATACCTCCGGAAGACGGACCCTGTTTCAAGGTTTACAACATCCCGTCCGACCATCATGAGTGCTTTACCGACAACAGGACGGTCCAGTTTTATCTTTATGGTAAGCGGTTGTTCAAAAACATCGGGGATGCCGGTAATCTGAAAGACACCGCTGGCATGACTCTCCTCGCCTAAGGGACTGCCGGAAACAGGCGTGATCTGTATCGGGGCGGATTGAGCCCAGGCACCCCCCGGAACAACAACAGAAGCCCGAGGGCCGGCAACCGTGCCGCCTGCAGACCCGATCAGACCGTATGCTTCGGATTGGATCTTTAGCCAGTATGCTTTGTTGTGATGCAACGTTTCAAGGGCCTTTACTTGAAGATTTGTTGCACCGTTGAATGCGGCAAGCCATTCGCCCTTATCCCATGTCCAAAAGGTGATCCAGCCATCCGTCAGGTAGTCATGGACCCCAGCAGCCGTCCCTGCGCCGTCCGTTCCCGAATAGCCGACGAGATTCCACCCCGGATCGAGTTCAACATCGGGCAGCATGGAAGAACCGGCCAAAACAATGGTTCCGGCCTCTTTCATGTATATCCAGTACCCTTTCTGCGATTCCATTTCCAGAAGCAGGTTTCCCGCGGCACCAGGTTTGTAGTGCAACCATTTTTTCAATTTGTTGTCGTACCCCCACACGATCCTTACCTTTGACAATACAGGGGCAAGGATATTCTCGATAGAACGGTCATTCGGCTGCAGCCTGAAAGAGATGAAATTCCATCCTGCCTTCAGTTCGAGAGATATCGTAAGGGCATCCTGGGTAACAGTAAATGTCTGGCCACTGACCGTAATTGTGCCTGTCCGGGAGGCAGTTTCCGGATTGGAAGCTACCATGAATGTTACGGTGCCGTTTCCCATGCCTGCGTTTCCGTTAATTATGGTAATCCACCAGTTATCGCTCTCGGCAGTCCATTGAAGGGAAGGAGCGCTCGATGGAGCAACGACATTGAATGACCCTGTACCCCCCTCAACGGGGAAGTTCTGTGTTGTCGCAGAAAGTATGCTCTTTTCCGCCTCCGTTACGGTAAATGTAAGGGTATCGACAGCTATTGCCCCTGTCCGGGGGACAATCTCTGTATTAGCCGCTACGCTGTATGTAACTGTTCCGTTGCCTGTTCCGGTCGAGCCTGACTTAATGGTTATCCAGTCGGCGGCTGGCGTCGCAGTCCAGGAACAGGAACTTGATGATGCGGTCAATTGAACGCTCCCTTCCCCCCCGTTGGACGAGAAGGATTGTTGGGAAGAGGTCAGGGTAAAACTGCAGGGCGCAAATTTCTGTATACGATGATTGTTCTGATCGGGCACGTACACATTGCCCTGGGCGTCTACCCCCGGAAAGTACGGATTATTGAAC